>NZ_JAVRCI010000042.1:0-60765 GCF_034530835.1 Nostoc sp. DedQUE12b
CACTCAGCACTCAGCACTCAGCACTCAACACTCAGCACTGTTAAAGAACCCCAATCTTCCAATTTGTTAAGGGGAGTAGAGAATTAGTTTCGATACTTCTTGTGTATTTCTGTTCTTGCCAGCGACCAAAGAATTTGCCCAAGGGAGCCATTTCTCTCATAAATTCTTCAAAGCTGGCAAAATTGAGCGACTGAGGCCCGTCTGAAAGGGCTTTTTGAGGATTAGGGTGAACCTCGACCATTAGCGAATCACAACCAGCTGCTAAAGCAGCCATTGCCATTGGTGTCACCAATTCCGATTTCCCAGTACCGTGGCTGGGATCAACAGCAATTGGGAGGTGAGTCAGACTACGCAAAACAGGAATTGCAGATATATCTAAAGTATTGCGTGTATACTCTCTGTCAAAAGTCCTAATCCCCCGTTCACATAAAATCACATTGGGATTTCCTGCTGCCAAAATATACTCAGCAGACATCAACCAATCTTCAATAGTGGCTGATAAACCACGTTTGAGTAACACAGGTTTACCTGTTGCACCGACTTTTTTCAAAAGGGAGAAGTTTTGCATGTTGCGGGCACCAACTTGCAGGATGTCTGCGATTGATGCCACCATTTCTAATTCAGCCCCATCCATAACCTCAGTAATAATACCCAAGCCAGAAACCGATCTAGCTGTTGCTAACCAGTCTAAAGCACTTTCTCCATGTCCCTGGAAAGCATAGGGTGAAGTTCGTGGTTTGTAAGCACCTCCTCTGAGAAATTTTGCTCCTGCGGCTTTGACTCGCAGCGCAGTTTCTACAATCATCTCTTCGCTTTCGACAGAACAGGGGCCTGCAATTACGACTACAGGATGGTTTTGACCAAAGGTGATAGTTTCGGAGGGTGTAGACACCTTTACATCGCTGGGTTCACCATAACGAAACTCTAAACTAGCTCGTTTGAATGGCTTCTTTACCCGCAGCACTTGCTCAATAAAAGGGCTTAAATTTTGCACTTGCTGCACATCGATTTCCGTTGTATCGCCAATCAAACCAATTGCTATTTTGTGTTTACCTACAGAGATTTCTGGGACAACCTTCCAGCGCGAAAGTTCTGTCAATAGTAATTCAATTTCTTGTCGAGGACAACCGGATTTCATGACGATAATCATCGTTTTCGCATCCTTCTAAAATATGCAATTGCTGAAGTTGTGTAATTACTTAGCTGAAAATCAAGGAACTAATTAGCAGTCAGTAGTTTTACTGTTGCCGATGAATTAAACAATATCCGACATATTCATGCCACACATCCACCTTTTCTGCTTGTTTGGGTGCAGTATTCATACCTGGAGAATGCACGAATGCGATCGCCTCATTTCAGAAAACTGTATGATTAACGAATATCCACTTGTTTATTCGCAAATACCACTGGATACTGGGTCATCTATCTGAAAATGAAACTTATCTCTGTCAACGTCGGACTTCCACGTGAAGTTACCTGGAAAGGGAAAACAGTTAGCACTGGAATTTTCAAAGAGCCAGTTAGCGATCGCGTTACTGTGCGATCGCTTAATTTAGACGGGGATGGACAGGCTGATTTAACCGTTCATGGAGGAGCAGATAAAGCAGTTTATCTATACCCATTCGAGCATTACGAGTATTGGCGGGGTGAATTGCCTGACACAGAACTGCCGCTAGGCATCTTTGGTGAAAATTTTACGACCACTGGATTGAAAGAAGAGGAAGTCAACATTGGCGATCGCTTTCAGATTGGCAATGTCAGGTTAATGGTGACACAACCTCGCTTACCTTGCTACAAACTGGGGATTCGCTTTGGACGACCTGATATAGTTAAGCAATTTCTCGCAAGTCGTCGAACCGGATTTTACTTTCGTGTTTTGCAAGAGGGCGAAGTTGGAGCCGGAGACACTTTAGAGTTGGTGAGCCGAGATAATAATAACATCACGGTTGCCGATATCACTCGACTTTATGTGCGCGAGCAGGATAATCCAGAGTTACTTCGCCGTGCTGCTCAACTTGAAGCCTTACCCCAAAGTTGGCGCGACTATTTCCAGAGGTAATGAAGTAAATATAATTCAATATATAAACCTGCCTTAAAAATAGAGGCTGAAACAACGCAAAATCATTCCCAGATTATTTTGATTGTTCTTTGTGAGCGCAGCTCATGGAGTCTCTTGGTGCGCCCTAAATTATTCAATTTGAAGAGAAAATAGGCGTTGGCTTTGATTCGTTGTGTCATCTCTTCACCTGCGGCTGTGATCAGATAAGCGTTAGCTTCATAACAAGAGAAAAACACGTAAAGCATCGTCAAATTAAGTCATAATATACACTTTTAACCAAAATTAGTTATGTAACATCTCGTAAAAATATGCTTATTTTTGTCTCACATGTTACAAAGCTAAACTTGCATGGGCAAATTAAGAATGCTTATATTGCAAGAAAAAACAATGACAGCTACTTTATCTGGTTATCAACTCCTCGAAACCCTTCACTCCGGTAATAAAACCGTCATTTATCGTGGGCGGCGAGAAACTGATAATGTCTCTGTAGTGATCAAAACTCTTCTGTGCGAACATCCACCCCTGGAAGATGTGGCTCGACTGCGCCACGAATATCAAATCATTGAGCCGCTGCAAATTCCTGGCATTGTTAAAGCCTACGAGTTAAAGAATTATCAGCATGGTTTGGCTTTGGTTTTGGAAGATATACCAGGTTGCTTGCTCAAAGAAATGATTGCAACTCAAAAAACTACTTTGATTACTTTTCTCAAGGTGGCGATTAATTTGGCGCACACTTTAGGAGAGCTACACGCCCAAAAAATTATACATAAAGATATTAAGCCGCACAATATTCTAATTAATCCCGAATCAGGAGAAATAAAACTGATTGACTTCAGTATCTCTTCACGCCTCGATCGAGAAAATCCCACCTTGAGCAATCCAAATTTGCTTGAAGGTACTCTTGCCTATATGTCGCCTGAGCAAACAGGCAGAATGAACCGAGTGTGCGACTATCGCACCGACTTTTATTCGTTGGGTGTCACCTTGTATGAAATGCTAACTGGGACGCTGCCGTTTTATGCTAGTGACCCGATGGAGTTGATCCACTGTCACATCGCCAAAATGCCAGTTGCACCCTGTAGCGAAACCGTGTGCCGCGTTCTAGAAGATGTACCAGAGGCAATTAGTGCAATTATTTTGAAGCTGTTAGCGAAAACAGCAGAGGAGCGGTATCAAAGCGCTTGGGGACTGAAAGCGGATTTAGAGGAATGCTTGTTTCAACTTCAAGTGATTGGCAAGATTGAAAACTTTGTACCAGGGAGACAGGATAAATCTGGGCATTTTTTGATTGGACAACACCTCTACGGACGCGAAGCAGAAGTAGCAACATTAATGACTGCATTTGAGCGTGTAGCAAGTGGTAGCAGCGAATTTATGCTCGTCTCTGGTTATTCGGGCATTGGTAAGACGAGTGTCGTCAATGAAGTTCATAAACCGATTGTTGGGGCAAGGGGTTATTTCATTGCAGGCAAGTTTGACCAATTCAAGCGCAATATTCCATACACATCGTTGATTCAGGCGTTCCAATCTTTGAGTCAGCAATTACTCACCGAAAGCGTTGCCCAAATCCAAGGGTGGAAAGAGAAACTGTTAACTGCGTTGGGAGAAAACGGGCAAGTCATTATTGATGTGATTCCTGAAGTTGAACTCATTATTGGTACTCAGCCACCTGTAACACAATTAGGAGCGACAGAATCTCAAAACCGTTTCAATCGCGTTTTTGGGCAATTCATTGGGGTATTCACGAACCAAGACCATCCCTTAGTTGTCTTTCTGGATGATTTGCAGTGGGCAGATTCGGCATCACTGAACTTAATTGAGCTATTGATGACGGATACTGAGCGCAAATATTTATTGCTAATCGGGGCATACCGTGATAATGAAGTGTCGCCCACCCATCCATTGATGATGAGTTTGTCCAAAATTCAATCTTCTGGTGCGGTGGTGAATAACATCGTCTTGTCATCATTGCAGTTAACGGATGTGGAAGCGTTAATTGGCGATACATTGAATCACATAGAACACAGTCAGCCACTAGCAGAATTACTATTCCACAAAACTGGAGGAAACCCCTTCTTCTTAACACAACTGCTGAAAACCCTACACCAAGAAGACTTACTAACATACGACTTCCATTCAGGAGTATGGCAATGGAATATCCAACATATTCAAGCAATTGGCATTACTGACCTGAATGTTGTTGAACTGACAGCGAGAAATATTCGCAAACTGTCATTAGAAACGCAACAAGTTCTTAAACTGGCTGCTTGTATTGGTAATACTTTTAACTTGGATGTATTGGCGATCGTTAACGAAGTATCTTCTCTTACAACTGCGGCGCAATTGTGGTCAGCCCTGCAAGCTGGGTTAATTCTACCGTTAAATCAGGATTACAAAATTCCCTTAGTGTTTAGTCAGGAAGAATCTGACGAAATTACTTTAACTGATGTCAAGGTTGATTACAAGTTTTTACATGACAGAGTACAGCAAGCGGCGTATTCTCTGATTCCCGACGATCGCAAGCAAGCAACGCATCTGAAAATTGGTCAATTACTGCTACAAAATACAACACTAGAAGAACGCAAAGAAAATATATTTGCTTTAGTTAATCAACTCAATTATGGTACTGATTTACTGATATCTGAAACAGAAAAATATCAACTTGCAGAACTAAACCTCATCGCCGGTCAAAGAGCAAAAGCAGCCACAGCCCATGATTCCGCCATCAAATATTTGCAAGTTGGTTTGGGACTGTTAGCAGAAGAAAGCTGGAAGTGTGAATATGAACTGACATTAACACTGCACTCAGAAGCGGCAGAGGCAGCTTTTTTGAGCGGTGATTTTGAAGAAATGCAGAGATTGTTTGAGATCGTCCAAAACTGTGCTGTGACGCTACTGGACAAAATTAGAGTGTATGAAGTCCAAATGCAAGCTTATATGGCGCAGAACAGACTACTAGAAGCGGTTAACACAGCACTGCAAGTTTTAAAGCTGTTAGGGGTGGAGTTTCCTCAAGAACCGAACGCGTCAGATATTGGGCAAGGATTGGCGGACACTGCGACAATTTTGAGTGGAACGCGAATTGAGGATTTAATTGAACTACCTCAAATGAGCGATCGCTATAAATTAGCAGCCATTAGACTTTTGTCAAGTATCTTTGCTCCTGCATATATTGTTGCTCCTACACTGTTGCCCTTGACGGTGTGCAAACAAGTACAATTATCCGTCGAATATGGTAATGCTACCGTTTCTCCTTTTGCTTATGCCAATTATGGTTTTCTTCTGTGTGCCATTGTGGGAGATATTGATTCAGGTTATAAATTTGGTCAGTTGGCTTTAAATCTAGTGTCAAAGTTAAATGCTCAAGAAATCAAAGCCAAGACAGTTTTCATCGTAAATCTATTTATCCGACATTGGAAAGAGCATCTGAAAGAAAGCTTAGAGCCTTTGCTGTCAGGTTACTCTAGCGGAATGGAGACAGGAGATTTAGAATATGCAGGCTATAGTCTATTCCAGTACTCCTGTTTAGCTTACTTTAGCGGTAAAGAACTAACTGTTCTTGAAAGAGAAATAGCAAGAAACAGAGATGCTATTCATAAAATTAAGCAAAAAACAGCGCTTAATTATATAGAAATTTATTGGCAGGCTACCTTAAATCTACTGGGAAAAAGTGAAAATCCCTGCCTGCTCAAGGGTGAAGCCTGCGATGAACAGATCGGGTTGCCACTGCACCAGCAAGCAAACGACAACGGGGGAGTTGGCTACATATATTTGAACAAATTTTTGCTTTGTTATTGGTTTGAAAATTACTCTCAAGCGATTGAGAATCTTGCTATAGCCCAGAAGTATTTAGATGTAGTGGTAGGAATGCCCTTTGTTCCGGTATTAAATTTTTACGATTCTTTAGTACGGCTAGCAGTATATGCCGATCGCCAAGAGTCAGAGCAAAAGGCCATCCTCGATCGCGTCCAAGCTAATCAAGAAAAAATGCAAAAATGGGCGGATTATGCCCCAATGAATCATTTACACAAATTCTATTTGGTAGAGGCAGAACGGCATCGGGTTTTAGGCGAAAAAATCGAAGCGATCGAGATGTATGACAAGGCGATCGCACTTGCCAAACAAAACCAATACATCAACGAAGAAGCACTCGCCCACGAACTCGCAGCCAAATTCTATTTGTCATGGCGTAAAGAAGCGATCGCCCAAACATACATGACAAATGCTTACTACGCCTATAGCCATTGGGGTGCTGTTGCTAAAGTCAAAGATTTAGAAGCACGCTATCCGCAATTAATTTTGCGGTCAAACACAGAAAAAACAGAAACGAATTACCTACACACTCTTCAAACAAGCTCTACGACTACAGAAAACGCTCACATTCTTGACTTTATGACAGTGATGAAAGCTGCACAGGTGCTGTCAGAAGAAATGGTGCTAAATCACCTGCTCGAAAAATTGATGAGGATAGTCGTCGAAAATGCTGGCGCTCAACAAGGTTACTTTATTGCCAAGCACGAGAATCAATGGATATTAGAAGCGACGGGAATAGTTATAGGTAAGGAGGTTAGCGTTGTTGTAAACACAGAGGATAAAACTAATTCATTCTTACTCCCGGTTGCTTTATGCAACTATGTGGAAAGAACTAGAAACAATCTGGTTTTAGACAATGCTGTTAAAGACTCTCGTTTTGTGGCTGATGCTTATATCACCACTTACCAATCCAAGTCAATTTTGTGTTTGCCGCTGATTCACTCTGGCAAGTTTACTGGGATTATTTACCTGGAAAATAATCTTATTTCTGGTGCTTTTACCCCAGAACGGGTGAATGTGCTGAGTCTGTTGATCGCACAAATTTCGATTGCGATCGACAACGCCCGCCTCTACACCAACCTGCAAGCTTACTCAGAACAACTGGAAGCTAAATCACAAGAACTCGAAACTAAAAATGAAGCTTTGCAAGCATCCGAAACGCGAGAGCGAGAAAAAGCCGAACAAATCGAAAAATCTCTGTATAAACTACAACAAACTCAGGCTCAACTTGTGCAGACCGAGAAAATGTCGAGCTTGGGGCAACTGGTAGCTGGGGTTGCTCACGAAATCAACAATCCAGTCAATTTTATCTTTGGCAATCTGACCCATGCCAACAGTTACACCCAAGAGGTGCTAAGACTGCTGGAACTTTATCAAAAGCATTACCCATCTCCCCATTCAGAGATTCAGTCAGAAGCAGAGGCGATCGATCTAGAATTCGTGCTAGAAGACCTGCCGAAGCTACTGTCTTCTATGTGGGTTGGGGCAGACCGAATTCGGCAAATTGTCGCTTCTCTGCGAACTTTCTCACGTATGGACGAAGCCGAAATTAAAGCTGTTAATATTCATGAGGGCATTGACAGTACCATAATGATTCTGCAACATCGCCTCAAAGCCAAGTCAGATCGTCCCGGTATTGAGCTTGTTAAACATTACGGCAATTTGCCCCAAGTGGAATGCTATGCAGGGCAGCTAAATCAAGTATTTATGAATGTGTTGAGTAATGCGATCGATGCTTTGGAAGAGTCATTAACAGATAATCAAGGACAAATTACAACTCCAACCATTACTATTCACACTGAACAAATTGATGCTCATCAAATTGAAATTCGGATTGCAGACAATGGGATGAGTATACCAGAGCCTGTTCGCCGTCGCCTGTTCGATCCTTTCTTTACCACAAAACCTGTGGGCAAAGGAACAGGTATGGGCTTGTCGATTAGCTACCAAATCGTTACCGAAAAACATGGTGGTTCACTCTCTTGCACTTCAGAACCCGGCGAGGGAGCGGAGTTTCAAATCCGTATTCCAGTTTGTCAGTAAGTTAGCAAGAACATTGCTGGGTAGTGGTAAATATCGGTTTTACCCCACCCTAACCCTCCCCTTGCAAAGGGGAGGGAACTGGATTTTCCGGTTTCCCCCCAATGCATCGGGGGGATTAAGGGGGGTAATTCAACTTGTGTATACACGGTAGCCCCGCTTGCGGGGAGGGGGTTGGGGGCGGGGTGCAATGATTGTGGGAATCATAACTAATTATGCGGACATGATATCACTCATTAGTTTATAACAAATAAAAAAATAGAATTAGCGATTTTCATCAACCCATCTTAGTTGATAGTTTGAAACCCGATAGGGCAGCTAAACTTATCTTGCTTGAAAACAGGTTTGGGAGGTTCATCTAAAGTCTGTTTCTCGGAACGGCACATTATTGAAACAGTAGTTTTGTTTTGTGTATCGTAAGCAACTGCGCCTACAAGGCTGTTAAAATCCTTTTTTGTCAGACCTAATTTCAATAAATCAGTCAGTAGCTCTTTTGTAGGCGTTGCATATATAAATGACTTATTCTTACCCATTTCTACAGAATATCGATAGTGGGTTGTAGCTGCTGGTCTATCTCCATCTCCAAGCTCTAACAAGCTATACGATTGAGCAAAAACTGATTTTTCAGAAAAATATGCTTGTTGTGCCCTAATAAAACTTCCAATTGTATTTTTACTGCTATTATTACAGCCACAGCTTGGTGGAACTTGAATAAAAATAGTTAAAATCCCAAGCGGTAATCCTCCAAGTCCAACAAGTAACAAGATTCTTTTAAAGTTAATTTGGGTACGGTCATTTTGTTTAGTCATATCTGACATATACGACTTGAGAAGGAATTGATACTTCAACTTAGCATTATCAAGCAAGGCGATCGCTGCTTTTTTCTGCCTAGTTTCAGTTCGTAGCCGAGCTTGCAACTTATTAATAGTGTCACTCTGAATTTTGAGTAGTTGCGATCGCTCCCTTGCCATCTCACAACCCCAAATTTACAGCGATTTTCAGGTAAATGAACCACAAGTAGACCTCTCTCCAAACCTCTCTCCTACGAGGAGAGAGGCTTTGATTTTCTCCCCTTCCCTTGTAGGGAAGGGGCTGGGGGTTAGGTCTCATAATTGTGGTCTAAATACATGAAAACTGCTGTAAAATTAGCTTTTGAAAAGGATGTCATAAAGTGACAGCAGAATCTCTACCACAATCAGAATCACCACATACCACTCTACTCGCTGACTACTGCTATGCTGCATGAACTCCAGCACCGTTTGGGCGGTTTGGGCAATTAGGTCTAGTTTACGTTCCAGAGCATGGTGACGCTCACGAATTTCGTATTCATCCTCCAAGCGCAGATATAAGTTTTCTAGCTGTGGAGATTCCCAAAGCAACTCCGGCTTATCGATAATCTCTACTTGACCGACAATTTTATGTTGAATTAATAGGGTAGTCCCAAGTTGACGCAGTAATTCTCGGCTTTGTTGTCTACTCCTGTTTTCACGCTGAAGACTAGCTGCAAACGGTTCAATTTGATCGAATACAGTTGCTAGGCTGGTTTCATAGTGAGACAGCACAACACTCTTAGCGAGAATATCAGCCACTATCTGCAAGCGCTCTATACTCAATTCATGCAGTAAAATTTTTCCTTCCTTAGCTCGTTCGCTCTCACTAATACTGAGATGAACTTCTACCTCTTCTGTTTCTGGGTCGGCAAAAGGGCCATTAATTTGAGAAGATAGTTTGGTCAAAAAGGCTACCTTTTCTCTAGGCTCAAGGTTAAACAGGACAACTGCACCATAGGCCAGCAACACTGCGTAGCCTTCTTCACCGGCTCTAATCATTAGTGGCATACTCGCCAAGGAAACGTAATTATCCAACGTCTTTAAGTTAATACCTTTACCAAGGAATAGGGCCTGCGCTCTAAATCTATCTTTGTCATTAAAAAGGAGTTTTTGCATTGTTGCCCGGAAGCTATATTTTGCCTGCTTTATTGCTCTGGTAGCGATACTAATTGATGCCTGTTGTCGGAGATAACTACAATCTCAGCTTACCATTTCGTCCTTCCCCTACAGCCTACACCTTGTTTTTGATACTTTTGTGCTCTAAATAAATTACAGCGCTTTTCAAATAGTTGAACTACATTACTCGCCACTCAACACTTTTCGGATAATCTTTTGGTCTGGGTAAAGGTTAAAGGGTAAGGGGTAAAGGTAAATATCAAACCCTTTCCCTTTCCCCTTTTCCCCTTAACCGAAAAGTATTGACTCGCCACTCTCCCCAAAATTGTTAGAGTAAATAAAGTTATGAGGACGCAAATATGACTGACAAAAATCGTTCTCAATGGGACTTAGGCAGGTTTATCGAAACCCTGACTTACTTTGAGGTAATTCCTTTCCTTAACTGGGTACAGCAATTAATCCAAGGTCGTCCTAAGGATAATCAATATAGACCCAATGGAGGAAGAAATGTGGGTGTAATATTAGTAGCAGGTGCAACAGGTGGTGTCGGTAAACGAGTAGTGCAGCGATCGCTCCAACAAGGTTATAAAGTTCGCGCCCTAGTTCGAGATATTGACAAAGCGCGGTCAATTCTTGGTAATGATATCGATTTAGTAGTTGCGGATATCACGCAACCAGAAACTTTAACTCCTTTAGTTATGGCTGATATCCAAGCTGTAATTTGTTGTACAGCAGTACGCGTACAACCAGTTGAGGGAGATACAGCAGACAGAGCCAAATATTATCAAGGTGTTAAATTTTACCAGCCAGAAATTGTTGGTGACACTCCTGAAAATGTAGAATATCAAGGAGTCAAAAACTTAGTCGAAGCGGCGGCAAAATATTTACCCCAAGCAAATGAAAAACTAATATTTGATTTCACCAAGCCATCAGCAGAATTAAAGGATAACTGGGGAGCGCTGGATGATGTTGTCATGGGTGGCGTGAGTGCCAGTAATATCCAATTAGTAGAAAATACAGCTTTATTTGCTGGGAATGTCTCTACCGCTAATTCTGGCGGATTTGCTTCTGTCAGAACGAAAAATTTTGATCCACCCTTTAACTTATCTGGTTATGAAGGAGTGAAATTGCGCGTCAAAGGTGACGGTCAGCGTTATAAAATCTTTCTACGGACAGATACAACATGGGATGGTATTGGCTATAGCTATTCTTTTGATACTGTAGCTAATACTTGGATAGATATTCACATTCCTTTTGCAGATTTGATTCCCGTATTTCGAGCAAAAATTGTCAAAGATGCACCGCCACTTGAAGAAAGTAGAATTTGTTCATTCCAACTGATGTTGAGCAAATTTGAACATGATGGCGCTTTAAATCCCAAATTTTCCCCAGGTGGTTTTGCTTTGGAGTTGGAATCAATTAAAGCTTATGGGGGGACAGTTTTACCACAATTTATCCTCGTCAGTTCAGCAGGTGTCACTCGTCCCGGCCGCCCTGGCATTAATTTAGATGAAGAACCCCCAGCAGTGAAATTAAACGATCAATTGGGAGGAATTTTAACTTGGAAATTGAAGGGAGAAGATAGTTTAAGAGAAAGCGGAATTCCTTATACAATTATTAGGCCTTGTGCTTTAACTGAAGACGCAGGGGGTAAGGGATTAATATTTGAGCAAGGTGACAATATTAGAGGCAAAATCAGCCGTGAGGATGTGGCAGAACTTTGCGTACAAGCGCTAAAACTAGGAAAAGCGTCTAACGTCACATTTGAGGTTAAACAGGGAGAAAATACTGTCAATATCGATTGGCAGAGTTTATTTTCTAACTTAAAACCTGATTAAAAATGAAATATTTACAGATTTTTAGCCTGTAAATTATCTCAATCAAGTCTGATTAAATAGACTGTTCTAACAAGTCAGCTATTGGTATGAAAAAAATCAAGGTGCTAGTAATCGCCGGGATTTTAGTAACAATAATCTGGGGCAGTTTTTTTTCTAAAACTGCCTCATCGCAGCAAGTAGAGTCCCGCATCTACAATCTGGAAGCGGATTTGAATCGTGTTGAGTCGCGGTTAAATCAGCTAGAGTCTCAGCTAGGTAAAACTCGGCAGTCTCCATCTTCAAGAACAACACTTACCCCACGACAGTCAAGTGGTTCTAGAAGGAACTTATCACAGCAAGATCCGATGTTTGATCGGCTTGCAACTTTGGTGATTGAATTGAAGCAACAAGTCAATAAATTAGAGGAGCGAGTTGCTAAATTAGAATCACGCTAAATAATCAAATTTAAAAAGGCTAGTACCGCAAGGCGGAATTCAAAGGGTTGCAGGTTTAGGGTGTAGGGTGTGGGTAATCCACGTTTTCAAACGTGGGATTGAAAACTTGGACACCGTTTTTATCGCGCTTCGCGTCTCGAAAAACATCTTTTTCTTAAATGAGATTTCAACTCATAATTAAAGTTTTTTATTTTTAAACCTACACCCCAAACCTGCAACCCCACACCCTATTTTCTGTAATTTAAAATTAAAAATTAAACATGAACACAGTGTAAGCGTTTCATTAATTTGGAATGGGTGATTTATTGACGCCGTGTGGTACTAATACTTGGTAAGCTATTTTTGGAGAATTTTCAACTTCAATTCTTGTAAAAGTTCAGTGCTAATGGGTGATTTTGCCAAAATTGGATGTTTAATACCTCCCCAGATACTTCCAGTACGGGTACGATGGGAAACTAGTATTTCAGGAATTTGACTAGAAATTAAAACCTGTGGTGGTGCGAGTTGACCGAGCGATCGCGCTCTTTTGTAATGATACGATTCTGATAGAGCCAGATCCAGTTGTTGAGCGATAATTTCTGGGGTTTCTTTTGCCGAATCTAGTAATAGAATATAGTGTGCAGGCTCGGCAATGGGCATCAAGCTTTTAAAATTAGTTTCTTGCAAGTTCAACAAAGTCAGAGCATTATTTACAAAGGTTTCTTGCAACTTTTCGCCCACCAAATCGCTAATAGCTTGATGTCGTCCGAGAAACTCTAAACAGGGAGTGTGGCGATAGTAATGAGTTACCCGGATGCGATCGCCAATTCGATAACGATACAAACCCCCTTTTTGGGATAAAATAATCGTGTATTCCTTGCCAATGTTGAGTTCATGCAAACCATACAGGGAAGCAGTCTCATCCTCGAACTCAAAAAACACTTCATCCAGAACTGGAACACATCCCCCAGCTACAATCAAGGGAATCGTCATTGGGGCTTCGGTTGCTAGTAGTCCTTTACCTTGAACTAATACACCTGGAAATTGCGAACGCAATCCCTGAGCTTGATCTGCTGCGTTGGCGCTATCCCAGCAAGAAATCAGCTTCAAATTTGGCCAGAGTTGCATCCAGGGAATATTACTTTCGCACAGGTGTTGCAGCCGATGAGGTGAAATCCGGTTGTGTAATTCCGTTCGCAAGAAATCCTGATTTTCTTGAATATATTTTAAATGTACTTGCAGAAAACTAGGACTCCAAATAGAAATAATTTCTAGTTTTTCAGCCTCTAATAATGCCAAAGCTAGTTGATGTTTGAATAGGTTAGCGTCATGCAGCCAATTAAGTTTATTTGGCATCACTAACCAAGGACGTAAAAACCAACGCAACCAGCCATCTAAGTAATCTAAATCGTTCTGTAAACTTTGATTATCAGCTACATCTAATTGCGGCGAGATACAAGCATAAAGTTTGCCTGTAGAAAATCTCGGGCCATGTACAATCAAATCATGCGCCCATACGCAGAACATCTGATTAAACGATCGCCGCAAAGATTGAGTATAAGGAATCCATTTTATTGCGCCACTACTACCAGAGGTTTTTTCATAGAACAAAATCGGTTCTGGTGTGAGGTAAATTTGCTGCTGTTTTTGATTTAACCAGGGTTCGAGTGCATCATAATCTACAATTGGTACACGCTGCCAATCATCTACAGAATGAATCCCCAAAGTTTTACCATACTCACTCTTAATTAGGCGATCGCAAACCTCTCTCTGTACAGATGTCTGCATTAACTTTGGGTTATCTAAAGCTTGATGAAATCGCCTCGCAGTTGGCGCGAGAATTTGCCCAAAAAGCTGAATAATCGGACGCATTATTGCACCTTTTGATTAGGATAAAGGTTGGTGGCTGCTGGTAAGTAAGAACCATCATCAATGACTACACCGGGAGCAAGATTAGATCCAGCTCCCACAAAAACATTGCTGCCAATCTTGACTTTTTTGACATACAACATTAAATTTTGCTTGCGGGGTTTAATGATGTGAGAATAGATACCGACACCATGCCCGATAACGACGCGATCGCCAATTTCTAATAAACTGCGATCGGCAATCTCCAATCTTGTTGTCCAGTATACATCTCGCCCCACTTTAGCACCCCACAATCGCAACCAACAAGAAAATACCCCCGGAATCAGTCGCAGCACTGCTTCCAACACCGGAATTGCAATATAAATTACCTGGATTTGATGACTACCCCACCAAGGACTATATTCCTTACCTTGTAGATAACTAATACCCTCGCGCACAGGATAAACCCATTCATGCAAGCGGTAAACTAGCACTGGTAGCCCATAAATAGAAAGGAACACCGCCAGAATACTGAAGATGTTAGGTGAATAGGCGAGGTAGACTATTGCTGCCCCAGTTAGCAATAATATAAAGGTCGGAAAAAACGAAAGAATTTTACTTAGAACTGTCATTAAAATGGGAAAAAAAGTTTTTGGAGCAAGTTTAATGAGCTAGGAATTCCGATTATAGATGGCAAGTTTTTGCTTTCATAATATGTTCCATGTAACTTATCCCAAATTTTCAGATTAGCCCCATAGTTATAATTGTGGATTTCGCTGCAATGATGCCAAGCATGATCCTGTGGTAAAATTAGCCAAGAAGATAAAAATTGATATAACTTGGTATTTGCAGGAATCATCAAGCGGCTATGTCGCCATAAATCTAAAGCAGAAGTTAGGCTGACTCCAAGTAAATAACCTGTGGGATCGGCTAACAGATATATAAATAAAGTGTGTATCCATAAATATATAATTAACAAGCTTGTCCAAATTGTGTTGCGAGAAGTTCCTAATACATCCATTTGAGTAACAGTATGATGGACTTGATGAACTTTCCACAACAATTTAGTATGCAATAAACGATGATTCCAATAATATAAGTAATCAACCGCAACAAAACTGAGAATAAAAGTCTGTATTAATGATATTTTTAAACTTCCTTGTTGCACAGGGAATAAATGTTGATATAGCGAATAAACTAAAGTTGCTTGTAGTAAGGGAATCAAAATTCCTTGAATCGTTAATCCTGTACTATCTAGCAACCAATCTTCAGGAGTTTTTAGTTTAAATTGAGTTCGTCCAATCTGATTGATAATACTCCAACCAACTGATCCGATAAAAGTACCAAAAATTAGTAATTGTGCAAAGCTTTGTATTTCCACTTTTGATTGCTCACACTGATTTTAAACATGGGTTTTACCCCACCCTAACCCTCCCCTTATAAAGGGGAGGGAACTGGATTTTCCGATCTCCCCCCTTTATAAGCTACGGTGTACACATAAGTCTGAAATAGCTGATTAATCAAGGTTTTACCCCACCCTAACCCTCCCCTTATAAAGGGGAGGGAACTAGATTTTCCGGTTTCCCTTCTTTATAAGGGGGGATTAAGGGGGGTAATTTGACTTGTGTATACACGGTAGCCTTTGCAAGAGGGGTAATTACGAATTATTTTTAAACCCAAAATGTAACTTCTACTGATTGATTTGGCAATAAACGCGGATCTTCTCCACGAGATATAGCTGCCATAATTGACTCTACAAATATATGAATTGTGTCCGCAGGCGTATTATAAAATTGTGTCCCGTATTTAGCGATCGCTTCCCCCTGAATACCCAAAATTTCCACGTCTTGGCGGATAATGTGTTGAGCAGTCCACCGCACAAAGGGACGCGCTAATTTATTCCAAATACCATAGTTATAGGTGACATCGGTGTAAACCAGAGTTGAGTTATCGGTTTCTGGAATAGATTGACTGGTAATGAACAAATGGCGATTGTGTGCCATATTATACTCTACAGAGGTAGTATTGGGCATATAAAAGCGATCGCTATGTTTAATCTCTGCACCCTGCAAATTCAGAAAACGGCTGTACCATCCCAAATTACTGTTTTCGTTGCGATACTCCACCAAAACCGAACCATCCCAGCGTTCAACAGTCATCTCTAACTTTTGTTGGCGGGAAGTACGGAAAACACCAGGATGAACAAAAGCCGTATGGGGAATATCAATAAAGTTCTCCGCACAATTAGTAACATTGTTAGCAAAACGGTTAATTACCCGTACCGTCTCCCATCCTATTTCTCCGTAGTGAGGCATAGAAAAGGGTTCAAGATTAAGATTTGGGGCAACACTTGGGGTATCGGCTAACCGCACATAAACATAGCCATCTTGTTCTTTGGTAGCGTAACACTTGGCTCGACGCTGTGGGGAAGGTTTGAAATCATCTCCTTCGGCTGGAACAGCAATCACGTTTCCAACCGCGTCATATACCCAACCATGATAGGGACATTGTAAAGCACCGTTACAGATTTTACCTGATGATAGACGGCTATTGCGGTGTAAACAGCAATCGCGCAAAGCTACGGCTTGTCCATCTTCACCGCGAAATATCGCTAACCATTCTCCTAAAACGGTGCGTGATAATACCTTGTTAGGTTGTAACTGTTCGCTGAGTGCGACAATGTACCAGAAATCTGCAAATTGCATGGTGGGTAGGAGCGATCGTATTTAAATTATGGCAATGTCTTGGGTAGAACTGCATTGCTGTATCTATCGAATTCCAAAAGAGCTAATTTACAATTAAAGGTGGGATAACCTGAGATGGGAAACTGATCGTGACATTACAACAATTGCAAAAGCAGGTATTAGAGTTACCAATTAGCGATCGCTGGACATTAGTGCAAATACTTTTGGAGTCGCTACAGCAAGAAACTAGTTCTGAATTTAAAAAAAAGTAACTTGTCCCGACTGCGAGGAATTGCAAAAGGTACAGAAATATCAAGTGAAGATATTGAAGTAGATTATATCAACTATCTGACTGAAAAATATCAATAATGCAAATTTTTGCAAGGCGATATCACAAATCCATACTTGCTCTTTTAGTTTTTTTAATCATCATCTAAACCTTACGAAGTTCAACATTACCTGTAACATCAAGCTGACAAGCTAACCGCGCATAAGGATAATTAGCTGCTAACGTCTCCAGCATTTCGTGTTCATCAGGTTGGGCAGGAAGAATATCACCAATAACCTCAACCAAACAAGTGCCACAAATACCAGTCCGACAACCAAATAAAACAGGTGAATTCTGAATCGTAAGATGTTCAGACAAATTTTTATGGGGTTGCAGAGCCAGGGGAGGGTAGTCAGTTCCCGGAAAAGATATATTACAAAACTCAGACATATATTGTACAGTATTCACTGAGAGTATTTATAGTAATTGTATAACGGTCAAGCTAAACTGCGGCAGATCCCCTTTGCATCACTACTGATATTTGGGTTTTGCCGATTGCAGCACAAAGTTGTACATCTACTATTCACCAACATTATTTCAAATTAAACAGAAATGGTTTGACAGATGAAATCATACGCTCTAACTCAGTTTTATTGTGTATGAGAAGATCGTGTCCCCATAATTCATTCGTGTTATCAGAGCAATCTTTTGCAAGAGCTTCTCCGATCTTTTCAAAATTCTTGTTAATGTCTCTCCTTAAACTCTCTGGTTCAGATAAGACTCCAAGAACAAATACTCTATTTTCTAAATCATCTGGAATCTGTTGCTTAACATAAATTAATCTGTCTTTATCCTCATCAAAATCAATCAGTAAAGCAATCATTCTCTCTGGATACTGTCGCATTGTAGAGGCATAATTAGTCGTGATTTTCTCCACAGCGTCTTGCCAACCACGAGCCTCTGGTAGGACTTGAATAGTGCGGCGATTGAGGTTTAGATCAAGAATAAATCCGTTTGCAATCTGACGATTAGCATCGTCTTCAGGCAATACAAGAATGTGTGGTCTATGCTTATTTATGCTCATAGTTCTATATCTCCACTAATCAAGGCGTCTACAAGATCACCTGGAACATAAATATCATTGAGCAATCTGATTAAAGTTGGCTCTAAGTGGCTTTTTCGATCAAGTACAAAGGTATTCTCATTTGAAAACTTCCGGATTGCTTCTTGATCATGCGAAGTCACCAAAATTTGTCCACTATTCTTAAATGAGCTTCGCAGTGATGATATAAAATGTCCTACCTCTGATATGGCGAGATAGTTATCAGGCTCGTCCCAGAAACAAAAAAGAGGGCCGTATGATTCGTTAGCAGCTAAGACAACAGAGCAAAGAAAAAAGCATTTTTCCCCGTCAGATAAGGCTTCAAAATCAACACTGAGATTCGCATTATTTTTTTGAAACCGAACAATCATGCTTTTTGAGTCTTTGCCGATTAGTTCATTCAGAAAATCCTTAATATCAGGCATAACTTCACGGAGATATTGAACAACCTGTGTGTATGCGGCAGGATAACGACTGAGTAACCCAGAAAACCACTCCCCGAAGTTTGAACCATCCTGTTTTGGCTCCAAAGTGTCGCCATTGGAGTCTCCTGTCATCAAGCTTGGGATCGGGGCTAAAATAATCATGCGAGCAAGCCAAGTCTTGAAAATACGAAGTGGATCAGTTTCTGATTGCTCCTGAATTACTGGAAGGGCGACAAGATGCCAATCCACTAAAAACTGAGCCTCACGATTTTGCGAACTGTTGTGAAGAGTGACTTTGGCTTCCTTTCGAGAGTAGATTGGATCTCCTGAAACTAGCAGTTGCTCTTCAGAAACTCGAAGCTCTTTAAATTTTTCTGGCAACTCCAAGGCAAGGACATATTTGTATAATTTATCATCAAGTAATACTTCTATTTCAAAGCGGATTGGAACATCAGTCCTTCCACGAGTAAAATCTTTCGACTGGACAAGTTGACCAACTCTATTTATGCCTCGGCTAATCTTCTGAAGTACCTCTAATGCAGAAGCAGTAGTTGATTTACCTGAACCGTTTTTTCCAATCAACAGAGCAGATGACATCCCCTTTATGGGCAGTTCAAAGTTTTCTAGGCATCTGAAGTTGTGTATATATAGTCTTTGGAGCATAGGAAAAAATTCCGAGGAGTGGAAAGTGAAAGAACTTTTTGATCTGCCTAAGTAGTGAATAAGCATTGCCACGAATATCCTGAGAATTCAGGTGCTTTGCTGATCTACAGAGGGATTAGCTACATATTAGATTACATTTACTTTCATAACAAACGCTATCCTCGATAAATGAGAAGTGATAAAAGAGCAATAAGTAGGTAGGCGTGAATATTTATCGTTAGGATAAGGCAATAGGCAGAAAGCAAGAGGGTTTGAACCTCATCGGTTGTATATCGTTATACACAAACTATTCTCTTTACCAAATGCAAACAAATTAGTGTAAGTTGTTATACTTTTAATTTACACAACTGAATTTCCCTTATTTTTAATAGTCTATTCATTTGCACCAAATCCCTATAAATTATCAGTATAATGCTGTTCAAAACTTTCAAAAGCCCTTTTGTGAGTCGCCAAATATCGAGAAATTGAATTTGTAGCCATCAGTGACATATCCCGATTCCGTTGCCAAAGATAATCGAGTTTTTCAACATACACCTGATAAGATTTCATCGCCTCTTTATGAGTTGAAAAACTGCGTTGTAATCCTTCCGACTCCTCCGTAAAACAACGCCGTATCATTTCTTTAGCATCTTTGTCACTCATCTCAAAAATGCGCGAGCGCAACACCCGATAAATCTTGTTATACAGCGCCGGATCGTACCAGAAAATCCCATTAATTGCAGCCGAAAAATGGAAATGATCGCGCTGACAGCCCAGCAATCCTAAATTAGCAACCAGTCGTTCAAAAGCAGTCGGTGGCTTAAGGCAAGTGACAACATCATGAGATATAATAGTCGAACTATTGAAGTGAAAACTTTCATCCATGAAGTGATAATAGGAGACTTTAGCAGGAATTGGAGCAGCTTCCGGATGAGGATGTTTTTGATAATAATTGCTGAGTTTGTGCTGTACTAACTTGCCGTTTAGTGTCCGCACTCCCCGGACTGTAAAATACTGACAAGCCAAAAAAGTATTATTCGCAGAAATCAGCCCAAAGTATTGAAGTTGAATTTTTTTCCACCAAGTTTTTAGGGCATTGGTGTCAGCATAAACCATCGTTTCTGTAAAGGGGCCGCGCATGGGGTAGGTAAAGATAAGTTCCCCAAATAACGCTTGTTCAACCTGTTTGGCAATTGTGCGGAAGGCGTTAATGTGCGATCGCTCTTGGGCGGATTCCAAATCTAAGGTATCGCAGATTAAGCGAAAATCCTCTTGAGCGTAAAGTCCGGCTGCACTAGTTTGATTGAAAAAGATAGTTGCAATTTCCGCAGAAACAATTTGTGAGTAGTAAGCTACCCAGTAAAGTTGGTTCAAAATTATACGCTGAGGTTGGCTGGATTGTTCCCATAAAGGTGTGCCATATAGCAGGGAAAATTCCTCTGGGTTCCAATACTCGTTTTGACAATCTTCGTAACGAAAATGGGTAACTGCTTCATCCATTAAAGCAGTATGGTCTTGCTGTTTGTTGCGGGTGTGGTTAATTTGTAATTTGCGATGAATAGTTTTTTCCATATCCGTTTTTATTTCACGCAGAGATAAGATTGATATTGATTACACACATTGATGGGCGGGGAGGGGTTGAAAGGCTCCGCGTTCTTCCAAAATTTGCAGGATAGACTGGGCTGATTTTATCCCCATGAGCGATCGCAATATTTGTAATCGCGTTCCGCTATGAGTTTGTGTATCTAGTTCTTCTAAAATTTTGATTTTTTGCGATCGCGTCAGATGTCCTTTCACTTGTTCGATTGCTACAAGTAAACTTTGCGGCCCCACCTGTACCATAAACAAAAACTGTGCCAATACATCAAGAATTGTTGTTTGACTGAATGCTGAAACATTAATTTGATTAAACAAGGTGGTTCCCGTGGCGTGATGACGGGATTCAGATTGTAAAAAACTGGAAAAAAGTTCTGCTAAAACTGGATAGCGGCATTCCTTTGCTAAACGCCGATAATGGCTTAAACCCCATCCTTCTAAAACTACTTGCAGCACAAACAACAAAACTGTTTTATCTGCACTTTCAACCACTTCTGATAGTAAGCGCAAAAACGGATCGTTCGTGCTAGTTACTTCCATTTCTGGTAAAAAATGGCTAATTTGGTGAAGGTGGGTAGCTTCATCAGCCGTAAACAGTCCATAAAGCATTCGTTCTTCAACTGTTTCTGCTAACAGTACCATTTTTGCCATATAGCCAACGCCCGCTTTCTCAATGAAATATGATTCTTCTAACAGGGTGCGGTTGGTAAGTTCCAGAATAGTAGATTGTTCATTAATATTAGATTGTTGAAAAATTTTGACTTTATGTAAATTGAAAAATTCAGCATCCCAATAATTTAATTGTGGGTAATTAACATAATTACTCTGATTGGGTAACGCTGCTGTTAATATCCGTCGCAAACGATTATCAGAATCTGTGTGTGGTAGATCAAAACCGACAATGTTATATTTTAAATCCATTTTTTTCCTGTTCAATTTGGGTTTGAATATTTGGATAATTAACAGTTTCCCAAGTTCCCCAGGTTAAGGCTTTTTGTTGATTAACGTGCTGAATAAATTCCAGAATAGATTGATCTGCTTTAGTGGGAGTCTTTAAATCAAACTGAATTGTTTGAAATACCTGTGTATCCCCTTTAGCGAAGTAATTACCAACCTGTTGAGTTAACCATAACAAACCACGATTTAAAACCCATCCCCAAAATCCCGAACGCTTAGGAGTGACAAGAATTGTTTGCCCTTCAGTTTTACCACCTTCGATCATTCGCAGTGTAAATATAATGTAGAAGTGCAGAAAATCCGGGCCTAGCGTCACAGTGCCAGTACTGCCATACCAATAACACATACTATAAGTAACCTCGTTGCGGTAGAAAGGACGAATCAGGCGGATTAACCAGGAATCATCCCCTCCTCGTGTAGTGTTGCTGAAGGTAATAGCATTGGGGTTGAGGTTTTGAGAATCAAATACAATCTCTAAAGGCAGATTGTGTACTGTATTGAAGTGGTGAGCATCAATCGCATTAATTAGTAAGACATTGGGATGGCAATTTTTGACAAAGCGAGTCCCCAATATATAATCACAATCTGCCTGTTCTAGTTCTGGTATAAAAGGCAGCGAACTTGGCTTTTCTTCTCCCACCCAAACCCAAATTATGCCGTATTTTTCTGCCGTGTGCCAAGTTTTAATACACACAGGTAGCGGTTTTCCCAAAGAAGGAACATCTACACAAATTCCGCGACTGTCATACTTCCAATTATGAAAAAAGCAGCGAATTCCATCACCTTCTACCTTACCTTCTGCTAAATGAGCGCCCATGTGTGGACAATAAGCATCTATAGCTACTACCTGACCGCTAACTCCCCGATAAATTGCCAGATTTCTACCTAGCAAAATTATAGCTTTTACCTTTCCAAGCTTTAATTTTTTTGATGGTAATGTCCAGTACCATCCCTCTATAAATTGTGTTGAGTTATTAAAGTTTAAGTGTGGGTTGGTAGATGGCATACAAGTTAAACAAGAACACAATCTTGCACAAATTTTAATGATGATTCTGACTTCCACATCCGTTGTCCAGAACGGGTGAGATTGTCATAATTAATTTCAGTTAAACAAACCAATTCATCACCTAACCGATAGCCAGGATTTTTTTCCTCGAAAAACTGGATATGAGGATTAGTTTGTCGTCCTGATGGAATTTCAATCAGCCCTTCCCGTAAAATTTGGGGATGCGGAAACCGGACAATACCAGTTGCTTCTTGATATAAGCTACCATAATATTCCTGTGCCAAATTACCCATTAGATGCTTAAGATCAGCAGGTGTTGTAATATCATAACGTGGGTAGAAATCTTGCCAAAAAGTAGGGAGAAAACGATAAGTGCGAAAACCAGAGCAAATTAGCAGCCAGTAAAGTTTATTTTCTGCATAATTTTGACGAAGAAAATTGATGGCGGCAATCCAACTACGTGGTAGTGTTGTACTCGACCAAGCACTAGGATCAACGATAGTGTCGCCGGAATATACCACACTAATTTTTTCTCCCAAAAAAGTCTTTTGGCATAACATCAAAGTTGAAAATCCTTTGAGTGTATTGGATGTTTCATCTCTCAACAACAAAACCCAGTTTTTGCGCTCTAGATCAATTTCAAACCCATCCCAGGTTATACCTTGAAAGTGATTTTGCAGCAACGCATACATGGCGGTGCGATCGCTTTGTTGCAAATTTTCAACAGGAATCAGCAAACTCTTCATTGCGCGGAAATTACCTAAACTCGATTTGTATTATATTTAATTAAAACTTTATCGACCATTATGGTAAATTTACGGTGTAATGTGACAGATTCCAGAATGGTTATTTACGCTACAATTCCGTATTCACATCTTGCACCTTCTCAATAAGGGTTGATGGAAATCGCCTACTCTACAAAATAATTAAGATGTATTTAGATTGGGAAACAAAACGCAACATTACCAAAACTTTTGTTGGGTTATGCGATCGCTAATCCAACCTACTATTCTACACCCCTATTTTTTGACCATCGAGACGGTTTTAGCTGATTCACATACTTCATATATTCAGCTAACGGCCGATCGATACTAAGGAGTAAATTTGGATTAAAGCAAATATTATCGTAAATTTTGCCATCTTCATCTCTAAGCATATAGTAAGCCAAGCGAGTACAGAATAGCAAAAACTGACTTAGCAGATATCCCACAATACCTTGACGTTTTTCAGTTACATAAATCGGTTGAATTATAGTTCTTCCAAGTGCAATTGGAGTATAAGCATATATCATATACAGTGGCGGAAAAAGCCTAACATCTTTCATCATTGTTAACAAGCCAATGCAACCGTGAGCATAACGCATTGAATACTGATATGTAGAACCCAGAAATCTTTGACCTAACTTTTCTCTCCAAGTAGTTTGAGGGAATTGTCCCCGCATTGTAAAGTCAATTTGCGTTCCTGATTCGCTGCAATGTAGCGATAGATCCATTTTGATGTCTAAATGATGAATTGTTTTTAAATGTTGAGCATCAATCCCATTCATCATACAAATATGATGATGGCACCTTCTTTCAAATGCAATATCAGCTTGTGTAACTATTTCTTTTCCCTTCAAGTCATCAAAATCAGCCACTCTCTCTGGTGCTTCAGTATCAGGATAAATCCAGATAAATCCATACTTTTCCTCTGTTGCATAAGCTTGTAACTTAGCTTGAGTAGGAATTTCTGATTGACAGGGAATATTTTGACAAATTCCTGTTTCATCAAATGCCCAATGATGAAATGTACAACGAATCCAATTACCATCAACCTTCCCAATTCCTAAATCTGTGCCCAAATGAGGGCAGTAAGCATCCAAAGCCCGTACTTGCCCATCTTCACCTCTAAAAATGGCAATTTTATGACCGCATACCTCTACAGATTTTGCTGTTTTTTTAGGGATTTCATGACTAGGACAGGCAATATACCAGCCTTGAGCAATTACATTCCAATTATTGAATATTTGCATAATTGTTTGATAGATAATTATTTAATATTTCTTGTCGTTGGCGAATATCATCTCGATATTTACCCGTCAAAATTCTAAATAACATTTTACCTAAACAATAAGAAGCCCGCCAAGAAAATACAGCATCTTGTAAATCAATATGGCTACGCTCAAATATAAAATGCCCAGTTAATCCAAGCAATTGAGTTAACGGTAAGCCCAAGAGCAACCAAAAATTTTGCGACTTCCAAGTATAAAAGAGTAAACCGTAAAAAAAGAATATTCCCAGAACGTGTAGAGTAATATTAATTGGATGTTGATGTTTGAGAACAAAAATATCCCAATAGTCTGTGAAAGGATGATCTATAATTTGATTATTAATTCCATTTCTCTCCTTTTGTTTAAGATTAAAATTGATATTAATCATAAGAGAGTAGATGAAGAATCAATATAATTTCTACCTTAATAGTCATTGTCAGTCACACAAATTCCTTTACATTTAATACCGTTCGTAGCAGTACGCTGACAATGAGAACATAAAACTTTTTCATTTTCTGTTTCTTGATTTATCTTTATACTAATGCTTGCCTGTAGCTTGTCTTTTTCGGTCTGAAGTTTTTCACTCATAAGTAATGTAGGGATTTTTTGCTGTTTAAATTTTACAAGTTATTTAGGAGTGATTATTGGTTAGACACTATCTAATATAGCAAAGTCATAACTGTCCTGAATAAAACGATCGCTCCACCTGCTGTAGGTATTACTCTCATAAAAATGGTGCGTTATATTTTCGTTAACGTAGGTAGCGTATGGGAAAAGCGATCGCACTTGACCAGATTCCACACCTTACATTCCATAATACTTACTACTGAATCCTACTGACAAAGGTGCGCCCTCATACTGGCAAGATATGCTGACTTTTAACTTCCTCTTGTGGTCATAATAGGTGTGAAAGTGCGTCTGTTTGCGGACTAGTTCTAACTCGGACGGATTAATACTAAGTACACCCAAGATTTGCTCAGAATCGAACGGGCGACTTTGACTCCAGGGCGCAGTCTTTTTGATTTCAACATCCACATAGCTGATAAAGTTTCCTTCTGCCTCTAGTACCATGTGCGATTGCTCAGAGTCAATGATAATGTTACCCACTTCATTAGGCTTCCCCCCAACCGCTTTTGCAGCTTCTGTGATAGACATTCCAATATACTGGAAAGGACGATGGAAGGGTGCAATCACTATATCTAATCCAGAATTAATAGCTCTCTCTATAGCATCTGCAAGAATCAACGTTCCAAGATAATTGCCATGTTGAGGAGTAACAGAAGCCTGTGAATTAACTATTGAAACTAATTGAGGTGGTAAAGAGTTTATATCTTGCTCAAAACAGTTTTGAATAGAAACTGGGATCGATACCTTTTTTTGTTTTTGCCAGTTTTTATTAAATGAACTAAGAAAGTTTTTTGGAAAAGACCAATAAAAAATGTAATTTTGGCAGTCAACAATAATTAAGAATGTGGGATTTTTCTGAAGCAACCAATAATTAAGAGTCGTTACTGCAATAGGAACTGTAATTGAATCGCCTTTTACTTCAACTTCTTCTGTACCTTTACATTGAATGTTAAATAACTTTCCAGTTGGGTACTCTCCCTGCGTAATTTCACAGATAAAATCAATGCCAATATCCAGTTCTTGAGGAACAGGAATAACAATGCAAAATTTAGTAAAAACTGATTTGAGGAAGTCCGCCGCACTTTGGCCGATTCTCTGAGACTTTGTACCTTTTGGTAACTTGGTCATCACAGTGTTATAAACTTTCTCGCAATCTTAACTCAACTGCTATCTAGGATGATAAATAGATAGGAGTAGCAATACCTGAAGTAGAACTAACAAGGAAACAAAACAGTTCCCAATTTTTCACGCCCCAAACGATCGCTCACTTTCCCCCGACAAACAACCCGAACCCCATTAACATAAACCCCTTGCACAATCTCATCTGAACCACGCTTAACCATCCGAAGTTCACCATCTAAAACGGGATCTGATATCTGCACTTGCGGGCTAATTGGCTGATTTAAAGCATTGGCATCGAGTAAAACTATATCTGCTTTCGCACCAAGTTTGATAACTCCCGTATCAAGACGGAACCAACCAGCAGGTTCTCCGGTAACGCGGCAAATTGCAGCTTCCGGTGAAAGAAACTTCGTTGCAACTGCTTGTTTGAGTAAAGATAAAGCTCCATCATAGTAGCCCAGGTTACGGACGTGAGCGCCAGCATCGGTAAAACCAGGCAAAATATGAGGATTCTGCATCATCGCTAAACGGGGTTTTAGGCGATCGTTCGCTCCTGTCGCCACCCAGCGCAAATCTGTATCGTATTTTTGTAATGCGTGGATAAATAAATCCACTGGTTCTTGTTGGTTTTGACGAGCAATTTGGGCAAAACTTAACCCTTGCCAACTTGCTTCGGGACAGTGAATAACTTCCATCAAATCTAACTGACGATGGAATGATTTACGCCGTTTACTCAGCCATTCTTGGCGAAACTGACGACGAAATATTTCCGATGCCCATAGTTGTTGTCTTTCTTCTCGTGACTGACAGCCATTGAGTTGTGCGCCTGTGGAGAATTCTTCAAATAAGGGAGTTACAGATCCATCAGAGTAAATGGTGAAAGGTTCAGTTAGGGTTTGAAAGCGCACATTACCATTTAGAAGCCGATTCCAAATAAAAAGTAGGGGGGAAAATATTCGCCATAGTTTGCGATCGTGTACGGCATCTAAGGCTGAGAGGACAGTTAGCCGCAGTGGTTTTTGTCCAATCCCTGAACCCATACGCAGAATATCCACAAAGGAAGCGAGTCGTTGTAAATTGGGTGTGACTTGAAAAACACGTTGGCTATGCCGACACAAATCCGCCAACATTGCATATTCTTTAAATTTGGCGTGTTGAGAGGGAATTGTACAGCCTTGCCATTCTCCACTCATCCGATGCCAAGGAAACATATCAATAGAAATGCCAATAAAGCCAGCATCTATTGCATCTCTGGCTATGCGCTGCATAAGTTTTAGTTCAAATTTTGTCGGCTGAACTGTTAAACTGCGTTCTAATCCCATCACATAAGCGCGTAAAGCACTGTGTCCAAACATTGGGGCAATATTGGGGCCAAGGGATAACTGTTGCAAATGCTGTAAATATTCTGCTGGTGTTTGCCAGGAAACCGACTTTTGTAGCCATTTTGCAATCAGCCGATGGGAAAGTGTCTCTACTCTCTGAAAAATATCAGCCAAGATTTGGGGTTGGGCGATCGCAACAGACAAGCTACAGTTACCAATAACCACGCTAGTAACACCATGACGCACTGATTCGCTCAATCCTGGTGCGATTTCTAACTCTAAATCGTAGTGGGTGTGAATATCGATAAATCCAGGTGTCACCCATAACCCAGAAGCATCAACTATTTCAGCAGCTTCAACAGATAAAGATGGAGCAATTTCCACAATCTGTCCATTTTCAATCCCAACATCGCCGCGAACAGGTGCAGATCCTAAACCATCAAAAATTAATCCGTTTTGAATCAGCAAATCCAACATGATTCTTTGTTGCCTTTTGGTTGTTATTGGATCTGTTTAAAATAATTATAGGCTGGGAATTTATTGTAAATGGTGATCGCTTGTGATTGAATATTGTCAACATACCGATAACCTCCTGAACCCCGATTGCTCAATAGTATAATGGCAAAGCTTAAAGTATCCTGTGCAACCAAGGTGTAAGCTTCAAACTGTTGCCTAGTGCAGCAATAGCTTGTGTTACAATCGCGCAACCCATCTACATCTAAAAACTTACTAAAATGACTCGGTTATATTCGATTATTGAAAAACTACACAATGTATACGAGATTGGATACAAAATTTCTATTTTGGAAACAGGAATAAATTGCACTACAAACCGCACCTATTATGGTGAAATGTTATTTACAAAAATAGTTCAACATACTGGAAGTGTTATACGTCTCTTACCGAATTTAGAGGCTAGTAACGAAAGATGGATAGATATAGATGTTTCATCTATTGCTAGTTTGACTAGAGACGTAATGGAGGCGTTCTCTGTCTTTAAGTACATCTGCATTGATAAACTATCTGAAGAAGAGTTTGAATTTCGTATCCATCTTTTGTCGCATCATCAATCATGTGACATGCTTAAGATAATAGAATTGTTGGGTTTTGATTCAGACAATAGTACATCTTCTTTCTATAAATGGATAAAACAATGTACTTCATTATATTTAACGCAATCTAATTTTTATCAAAATCTTGATAACAAACTAAAGCAGAGATTGTTGAAAGGTGACAAAGCATTTCTCCGTAATCTAAGCGAAATAAGCAATGACTCAATCGGTGTAGAAGCACAGTCAGCACTCTATAGATTATTCTCAACAAGCACCCATTCCTTTCCTCTAGGAATTCAGAACGTTACTGGTGGAGGCTCAAATAATCCACTTAATAAACAGCATCTTTTGTCGCTGTCAACACGAGCCTGTGTATTGTACTTATCACTTTCAATACGAAATTACATTCGTTTGCGGTGGAGACACGGAAAATTATTAACCGATGAAGAGAAATCTTTCATACATATCGAATCTAAGCGAAACTTTATAGAAGAATGGATTTTAACGGTCAAAGAGCAAGAGCGGATTCTTTGCTAATAGAGAGGTCTAACACCTATAAGTTATGTTAGTAGTATGAGTAGTTTTCTTCTGCTTCTGAGCCAAAAAACTGGAAGATGAGCAATATTTATAACTTGGAGACAAGACCACAAGTTTTCGTAAGTTATGCAAGTGCCGATAAAGCAGTTGCACGAGTAATTATGGAAGGTCTGCGATCGCGGAATATCAATGTATGGTTAGATGATTATGAACTCTATCCAGGAACGCATTGGACTGAATCTATTCGCTCCGCAGTTTCAGCAAGTGCCTATTTTCTGCTTCTCTTGTCCAAACATTTGGTAAACTCCCATTGGGTAAGCAAAGAAACTGAAGCTGTACTGAAAGAGTTGCAAAACCGAAATATCACATTCTTACCTGTTCTTTTAGAGAATTGTGAGATTCCATCATCATTTGCTACATATCAGTTTTTTGATATGAGAAGTGGAATAGAGGAAAATTTAGAAAAGCTCGTTAACGCACTTAGCTCTACTGTGGAGATTGATTTTGAGAAATTGTCTCCACACACCTTTGAACAACTGGTTACGGATCTTCTTCAGAAACTAGGTTTTATCAATCTGCAATCGGAGAGCAAACAAAGTGATTCAGGTATTGATGCTATTGTTGAATTCCGACATAAAGATCCTTTTGGTGCTGAAAATCGGGAGGTATATGCAGTTGAAACAAAATTTTACCGTGATTCCCGTGCTGACTTGCGAACACTCAAGCAATTGATCGGTTATGTAAAGAACGATCCAAAGATTGATAAGGCACTGCTTGTTACAAACGGAAATCTTACATCTGTTGCTCTTGATTGGGTAAGCGATGCTCCAAAATTAACTGGTATCCCAATCCGTGTTGTTGATGGAACAGAGTTAAAGCGGCTTCTCCTTCAAAACACCGATCTAGTTTCCAAGTACTTTACTGCCAGTGTAGGTCACGCTTAATGAGCGGAATTACTGGTTTTATCAATCGGCTTGATAACTGTCCTGCTGGTCAGAAAGGTTGGCGAGAATTTGAAGATATGTGTGTAGAAATTCTTGAATTTTTATTTGTCCCGCCGTTGGTAAGACCAATTATTCAGCCACGAACATACTCTGGTACAAATCGACGCGATGCAGTATTTCCAAATCGAAATTTTGATGAAAAACACAGTTGGGGCTTGCTTCTTCGTGAACTGGAAGCAAGATTGGTGCTATTTGAGTTCAAAAATTATGATGCAACAGATATTGGACATGAGGAAGTAATTCAAACTGATAATTACTTGACAGAGCCTATGGGTAAGCTTGCAATAATGGTGTGCAACAAACTTCCTAACGATGGCGCTCATATCCAGTGAAATAATATTTACAGTCGCCGTCGCAGAGTCATTCTCTTCATGACGAAGGAGCATTTGAAGGAAATGCTCTTCATTAAGGAAAGAGGAGAAGATCCATGTGATTTAATTGTCGATCTAGTTGAACGATTTTATCTACAACACGAGTAAAAGTAATAAATAATATTTTTCCCTCTGTGTGAAAACGCATCCGAAAGATCGCCTTTTAATTATGCCTCCATATCCAACGGTTTTCTGAATACTAGCCACCAGTGGAACAGTAGTATTGCTTCCCTACTTTCTAAAAATGAAGAATCGCTGACACCATTTGCTATAAATTGAATTCGGAGATTTTTTACTTTAAAAGCTTACTGGTTAAAGACTTTACTACCTAATTATAGAATATACTGCAACTTTACCTAAGTAATTCGACCACGATGCTCAGTTTTAACCCAGCGCGATCGCTCCCTTTGAACACACATTTTGAAAGTAGTCATAATCATCACAGGAATCCAATGCACCATGTATAATGACCCTTGAATTGTTGCCCAAATCAAAGACCATCTTCGTAAATTTTGAAATTGGTAAAGTCCAGCAATAAAGGCAATTGTCAGAATGATACTGAGTAGTGTTTGCAGTGGAAATAGAACGGGATGATGACTATAAAATATTGTCCAAAGTAAATCAGGAATTAGTCCAATTGGTAGCAGAAATTGCAATAGAAAAAATAGTAGTAAATCAATTTCTTTCGCCCAACCTAAAGTCAGAATTTGCGGAAAATAATCTAGGTAACGCTGATAACCACCTTCAGCCCAACGACAGCGTTGATACCAAAGTTTTTTCCAAGTAGTTACACCTTCTTCCTGAATTGATGGAACTGTCAAAAACTCAATTTCCGCATCTGCTAAATAGAGTTTGAAGCAAAGATCCAAATCATCGGTGACAGTGTTCTCATTCCAACCTTGACACTTTTCTAATAATTCCCGACGAATTAACATCCCATTACCGCGCAGTTCAGACATTCCACCGATAGCAATGCGATGAGTTTGTAAAAAGCTATCACAGCACATTTCCATCTGCTGACAACGGGTTAAGAAATTGGTATTAGCATTAGAAATCGCTTTTCGCACTTGCACTGCACCGATCGCTTGCTTCTGAAACAAAGGTACTGTTTGCTGGAGAAAATTGGTAGGTAATTGAGCATCCGCATCGCAGACTAGGATAATCTCCCCTTGGGTAAAGGGAAACACCGCATTCAAAGCCCCTGATTTACCACCTTTTGATTCCCGTCGATGAACTTGTAAAGATGGAAATTGAGTTTGTAATTCTCTCAATATCTGGGGAGTTTCATCGGTACTACCATCATCAACAATCCAGATATCTAGGGAATCGCTAGGATAATTCAATTGGCATAAGCTGTAAACTAAATTAGCCAAGACTGAACTTTCATTTTTAGCCGGAACTAAAATCGAAACTGGCGGTGAATTAATCTCACTCTCCATCACCGCCGCCACTGGTTTTGATAGCAGCATCCTTAACGTTTGCACAGTCAGGATTGCCGTTAATACCAGCATCAACCATTGTGTTTCTGGTAGCCAGTGCAGCAAACTCACGCTACACCAAACTAATAAAACTACTATGGTTGCTTTGAGACGGCGATGAAAGCTAATATTTTTACTAAGCTGATAAGTACTTCTTCCCACTTTATTGGTTATATCCTTTCGGTTCGTGGCTTAGTCCGGCGACGTAATAGTAACATCGTCACTGCTCCTAAAAGGAAACCGCCGACTCCTGCTGCAATTGCTAGAATTCGTCCCGCTTGTTGGGCAGCATTCAACACTGGGTTATTCAACAGATTGGAGGAGAAATGCAGCGATTGAATCGTCCATTTATCTTGGAGCTTTTGCAGCACGGCTGTCCATCGTAACGCCATATCAGCCGCTTTGCCATCTTTGAAAGAAAAAGATGCGATCGCTTCTCCAGAGGCAATATCTATTTCTGGAGTGAGAAATGTTCTGAGAGTATCTCCCTTTAATTGCATTTTGATATCTTTAATAGAACTGGAAAACTGCTGATTCCAGTACTTTTCAAACTCAGGAACTTTGTGAAAAATCTGGTTATCAACTGTTGTGATTGTGAAATTTGGGTGCAAGTAAGGTTGTATTTTGGCAAAATCACGAGTGTTTAGGGCTTGCAGCGCAATATCCCGTGTGCGAATAATTGCATTTATCTCCTGTGGATTGACATCTGCCAGAGCGTATTGGGGTAGATTCCAAATTACCAACACTAACAAAACACTCCAAAGTAGCTGAGTGCATTTGTATATGCTTGCCCATCTCTGTTTCATCATCTAAAAAACCTGTAGATTGGGTGATACTTACCGATAATTGTTTTAATCTTAATACCCATATTTTGCCACTTCTGTTGACTAGGGCTGATTAAAAGAATTTTTACAAAGATGTTTCGACTCCCTTCCCTACGACGCTAGCTTGCTTCCACGTTCGCGCAGCGTGCCGTAGGCAAGTGGTACGACTACGCTACCTCGGCTTTGCTCGGCACAATTCAGGGCAAGTCGCTCAACAACCAAGCTGGAAGGTTTCCACAGATACCCACCGCAAATCTGATACACTATCTTTTAGTTGGCGCTGTCGCAAAATCTCAACTCCCGCGACTGTCGCCACTCTATAAATTTTTTCTATCATATACACAAGCTTTAATTTAATAGGGTGCGTTATGCAATTTATTCCTAACTCACCGAAAATCTCTGACGGTGCGTTACGCTGACGCGATAACACACCCTACAAAATGAGATTATTGAGTTAGGAGGCTGAGAAATCTAAAGTTTGCCGAAAAGAGATCAGCAGTTCATTCAATGCAGCCATGTCAATTAAAAATGCATCATGTCCGTGGGTTGAATTCAGCCATGCCAGTTGAGCATTAGGGATTAAATTTGCCAATTCTTTTTGTTCTACTGGAGGATAGAGGATATCAGAATCAATGGCGACAACTAAAGTTGGTTGCTGGATACTTTGCAGAATAGATTCATAATCTGATAAATGTGAACTGGTGCGATCGCGTGCAATATCGTGGCGATCCATTGCGTGGGTGAGGATAATGTAACTGTTGGCATCAAATCGTTCTGTTAGTTTTTGACCTTGATGCTGTAAGTAACTGGCTATAGCAAACTGTTCAGATGCATCATACTGCCGTCCAAAGCGGCTTGTAAAACTATCCCAAGAACGGTAAGTAGACATCGCCATCATCCGCGCTACTGCTAGTCCTTGGTTCGGCGGCGCATCCAAGGTGTAGTTCCCTCCTTGCCAGTTTAGATCGGCATAAATTGCCTGTCTTTGGGCTTCACTTAATCCAATACACCAAGCTGAATGTCTGCCAGAAACTGCGATGGGTGCAATTCCTTCTACCTTTTCTGGATATAATAATGCCCACTCCAGTGCTTGCATTCCACCGAGTGAGCCACCAATTACTAACCGCAGAGATTGAACACCCAGGTATTCTAGTAGTACAGCTTGCAGGTGAATCATATCTCGGATTGTAATCTTAGGAAAGCATACGCCATAAGGTTTTTCTGTTATGGGGTTGATAGTGGTTGGCCCAGTTGTGCCGTAACAACTTCCCAAAATGTTGCTGCATACAATAAAGTCGCGTTCTGGATTGAAGGCTTTCCCTGAACCAAATAAAGGTTCCCACCAATCATCAGCATCAGCGGAACCAGTTAAGGCATGACAAATTAGTACCCCATTATCGCCTTGAGCATTTAACTGTCCCCAGGTGCGATAGGCCACCTGAACCCCAATTAATGTTTCGCCCCCTTCTAGTTGAAATGGTACTGTAAGCTGGTAAAACTGGGTTTGCGGCGAGATGAAGTTTGAGTAGATCATAACTAGAGCAGAGGAGCAGGGGAGCAGAGGAGCAGGGGAGCAGGGGAGCAGGGGAGCAGGGGAGCAGGGGAGTTGTAAGCTAATCGTCATTCATTTTTCTAGAAAGATTCATTTGTAGTAAGGGCTTCATATCATGCCCGCCAAATTACCCATAATAAAAGAACCTCACCCCGCCAAAGCTGTGCTTCCCTCCCTGCTGTTCGGGAGGGGGTGGGGGTGGGGTGATTCGGGTTTAATAAGTAATCAACCAGACATAATATCAGCCCTGCTTTTATGCAACTTAGTAAGTTTTATCCCCTTTGCCCCTCTGCCTCTTGTGCCCAATGCCCAATTGAAAACTAAATCCTAACTTGCTGGAATGCCTGCTGGAAATCTTCTTTGATGTCGTCGATATGTTCAATTCCCACTGATACTCGTACCAAATCGGGTGTCACACCTGCTGAAAGCTGTTCGTCATTGCTTAATTGTTGATGGGTTGTAGAAGCAGGATGAATAACGAGGGTTTTCGCATCACCAACATTTGCTAAATGACTCGCTAATTTCACATGATTAATAAAAGCTCTACCCGCCTCTAGTCCACCTTTGATGCCAAAGTTTAAAACTCCCCCAAATCCATGCCGAAGATATTTCTTCGCTCGCTCATGATATGGGTGATTGGGAAGTCCGGGATAATTAACCCAAGATACTTGCTCTTGCTGCTCTAACCACCGAGCCAATTCTAGGGCATTGCTCACATGACGCTCTACACGTAGAGAGAGGGTTTCTAATCCTTGCAGTAACAGAAAGGCGTTAAATGGACTCAAGCACGGGCCAAAATCTCGTAACCCTTCAACTCTCGCGCGAATAATAAAGGCAATGTTACCAAAGGAACCATTAGGGCCAAATACTTCTTGGAAATTTAGCCCATGATAGCCGGGTGCTGGCTCAGTAAATAGAGGAAATTTGCCATTACCCCAGTCAAATTTACCCGAATCGATGATTACGCCACCAATGGAAGTGCCATGTCCGCCAATCCATTTAGTTGCAGATTCTACTACAATGTCTGCACCATGCTCAATGGGCTGAGCTAGATACCCACCAGCACCAAAGGTATTATCCACAATTAAAGGAATGCCGTTTTCGTGGGCAATATGAGCTAAAGCGGCAAAGTCGGGAATGTTGAATTGAGGATTGCCAATGGTTTCAACGTATAACGCTTTCGTGCGATCGTCGATCGCCTGACGGAAACTTTCTGGGTCATCTCCCTCAACAAACTTGACTTTAATACCTAAACGCGGTAAGGAAACTTTAAACTGGTTATATGTTCCTCCATACAGAAAATTAGTGGAAACAATATTATCCCCAGCCTGAGCGATGGTACTGATCGCCAAAAATTGCGCCGCTTGCCCACTAGCGGTTGCTAATGCTGCTATACCTCCTTCTAAGGCAGCAACCCGCTTTTCAAATACATCCGTTGTCGGGTTCATGATGCGGGTGTAAATGTTACCAAATTCCTGGAGAGCAAATAACCGCGCTCCGTGATCGGCGTCGTTAAAAACGTAGGAAGTCGTTTGGTAAATCGGTACAGCACGAGCATTAGTTCTAGGAGCCGGCTCTTGTCCAGCATGAACTTGCAGGGTTTCAAAACGATATTGTTCTGACATAAGCAGTTATTTTAGTTTCCAATTATACAAACAAGTAATAATAATTGAGCCTGGTTTTGGACAAATCAACGGTAATTCGTAAGATTTACCGTATTTTAACTGGTTGCGTCCAGGATTTCTCATCTTTTGCACAATAAATTGGGAAATAGACAATGGGAATTAACACCTCTTAATTTATATTTAGAAAAAAAGCGTGTGAGTCGTCATGCAAATAGACCAACCTTTTAGAATTAATGCTGCCCAACCAGACAAACTAAAACAATTTCTTCCCAAACCTTTAATTATTTCCAGCCCAGCGCTAATTTTCGGAAGATTGCGTGAGACAGCACGATCTTGTTAAAGCTAGACTCAGATGAAGAAGGAAATAGTTTAGCCCAGTCGCAGATCGTAGACGAACTGATACACTTATTAAATGCAGCGCATTTCACTACTGCTACATCCTTAACCTGGGCAATGGTTGAATTAGCTGCGCATCCACAATGGCGTGACAAACTCCGCCAAGAACTTACAGAAGTTGTCAAAGATGAACCTTTGAATTTGGGACACCTCAAGCAACTTAATCAAATGACTTATTTTTTCAAAGAAATAGAACGACTTTACAATCCCGCAGGTGTAGTATTGTTTCGGGGAGTTGTAAAAGAAATTGAATACGCAGGTTATCGCATTCCTCCCGGTTGGGTGGTGATTGTTGCTCAAGGATTAACGCATCGCATGAGCGAGATTTATACTAACCCAGAAAGTTTTAATCCAGAACGCTTTGCTCCCCCCCGCGAAGAAGATAAAAAAGACTCCTTTGCTTTAATTGGTTTTGGTGGAGGCGAACATATATGCATTGGAATGGAGTTTGCCAAGATGGAAATGAAGATTTTTTTGGCAATGTTGCTGCAACGATATGATTGGAAAGTGACACCAGAATATGAACCTAATAACTATCATCAACCACCGTTTCAAGTAGAAGGAAAATTACAGGCGCAAGTCAGGAACCTCAAACGGAGAAACTAAGCTCAACATCATCCTGTATCCCTTGCTAATACTAATTCAATTAATGGTTGCAACACATTCTTGGGTAAAGATGTTATGAATCGCGTCTTTACAGATGGCCTATTTGTCGCATTCTTTTTCCAAATTGGTATTATTTTTAAGCATAAATTGCTCCAGATCGTGATATTGCCCTTTGAAGAAGCCATTCTGTTTCTTTACACCCTGACTGTGAAAACCTAACTTTTCTAGCAGCTTTTTTGAAGCGATATTTTCCAGCATGACTTGGGCAATAACGAAACGCAAACCCATTTTTTGAAACCCAAATTGCAAGATAGTACTCACTGCCTCCGTCATAATGCCTTGCCTCCAAAAAGTACTAGCAAGCTCATAACCGACTTCAGCTGAGTGTTCTTGTGGGTTTACCCGAAACCCACAAGAACCAATCAAAATGTTGTTTTGCTTATGGACAATTCCCCAGCGAATAGCATCTCCTTGCTCAAAACGCTTGGCTCTACGTTCAATTACAGCGATCGCTTCTTTAATAGAAGTGAAGGTATCAAGATCGTGAAACTTAGTCACGCCTGGATCGGAGAATACAGCAAAGATAGCCTCAGTATCCTGCAACGTTGTCTCACGAAGAAGGAGCCTTTCTGTTTCTAATTCAGGAAAGGAAGATAGTGAGAAATTGTTGCTCATAATTGCTCCTTTAGAGCTTACTTAGCGATCGCCACAGTAACAAGACAATTTCATTAGGCTCAAGGTTGAATAGTCTTTGCCGATTGGTTAAATAACAAATCCCGTGACTTATCAGGATCGAGCGCCTGAGTTTGCAATGCTTCAGCTTTCTCGTAGGCACGAATTGTTGCTGGACGGGCTTTAATTGCCTCAAACCAGCGCTTGAGATGAGGAAAATCTTCTAGGTTTTGACTTTGGCGTTCATAGGGTACAATCCAGGGATAGGCAGCAATATCGGCGATAGAATAATCACCAGCCACAAATTCTCTATCTGCTAGTTGCTTATTCAGCACTCCATATAAGCGTCCCGTCTCATTCACATAGCGGTTAATGGCATATTCAATCTTTTCAGGAGCATAGGCGCTAAAGTGATGATTTTGTCCCGCCATTGGCCCCAGTCCTCCCATTTGCCAGAACAACCATTCTAAAACTTGAGTGCGTTGGCGTAGCCCGCCGGAGGCATCGCGTAAATCTTGGGGGATTAATTTCCCGGTTTTTTCTGCCAAGTATAGCAAGATTGCACCAGACTCAAATACCGAAATCGGCGCACCTCCATCTGCTGGTTCGTGGTCAACGAGCGCGGGGATGCGATTGTTAGGAGAAATCTTTAAAAATTCCGGTTTAAATTGATCCCCAGCCCCAATATTCACAGGAATTATGGTATATTGCAAACCGGCTTCTTCCAAGAAAATCGTAATTTTATGACCGTTTGGGGTTGTCCAATAATAAAGATCGATCATGGTTATCTTCCCTAAAATTGTGCGAGTGTTTTTTAAGCCAATAGTGCGGACAGCTTTTTCGGATTTCTCACAAAATCTGAAAAGAAGAGGGCGAAAGCTGCAAAAATGTATATACAGTAAGTATTTTAGCACTTTATACCCAAAAGTATTGTCCTAGAGTTAAGATGGAAAATCGTTTTCAGAATGGAGCTATAGCCCCATACTGGACTATTTTGCTGGGCTATTAATGATTTTGCATTACAAAAAAAAGACGTAATGCTTAAAAAAAATTAACTAGTTCATCTGTAGGGACAATGACGCTTTTCGAGAAGTTGGTGAAGTTGCATTGTCACCCCAAAACCTAAAATTTCAAATACTTAGAGAGTAACTTATGAGTGAAAAAACAGTAAGCGTGATTAAAGGAAACTTATTGCCAAAAGGAGATTATGTTTCGTCAGGATTTTCCACTATTCAGCCAGATTCATATTTTCCCAATATAACTTTAGGAAATAAATATGATTCTTTTTGGCTTTACTTGCGGCGGGATATTACTCATAACTGGTATGTGGATAAGCGACGGCAAAAGGTAGGTTTTGTAAGCAGAGATGAAGCTCATATTCTATACAATACAGCCTTAAAATTTCGAGGAAAAAAAGCTTTAGAAATAGGTTGCTGGATGGGTTGGTCAGCTTGTCATCTGGCTTTAGGAGGAGTAGAGCTAGATGTAATCGATCCGATGCTATCTGAACAATTATTTAATGAAAGTGTTACAGAGTCACTAAAGTCAGCAGGCGTTAAAGAATCTGTAAATCTCATACCAGGATCTAGCCCTCAAAAAGTAGAAGAGATAGCAAATAAATTTCAACGTAAATGGTCATTGATATTTATAGATGGTAATCACGAAGCACCAGCACCGCTCAATGATACAATTATTTGCGAACAACTTGCAGAAGCAGATGCTTTAATTTTATTTCATGATTTGGCTTCTCCCGACGTAGGTCAAGGTTTGGACTACTTAAAAGAGAAAGGGTGGAACACAATGGTGTATCAAACTATGCAAATTATGGGAGTTGCATGGCGAGGGAATGTTGTGCCTGTAATACATCAACCAGATCCTAATATTAACTGGCGCTTACCTCCACATTTACAAGGTTATTTTGTAAGTGGTTCAGTTCAAACTGCGGCGGAAGATAAAATTGCAGAAATTCTCAGAGCAGTTCGGCCATTTACTTTATTGAGTGAAAGAAAGTTATTCTCGCTTTATAGTCAGGCAAAACAAGTATATTGTTATCTTTTTTGGCTGCCAAAAATGTTACTACAAGCGATCGCTAGAATCAAACCTATCAAGCGCGACTAGCTTTAATAATTGCAATATTCGTCTATCTACTGCAAATCAGCCATCATAGCCAGTCGCTAGTGATGGCTTTCTCTGGATGAAACATAGAGTTTCAATTCATCATGCCCCTGTAGCTCGTCTTGATAGAACAATTTTATTGCTTGGTAGTCCAAAAGTGCATGAGTCATTTTTGAACTGACGATCATTTCATGAAAATCGGAACGATCGATGGCAATAACTTTGATCGCTGCGTTATGTGCCACACGTACAGTTGCTTTGCGCGTGGTTTCGTGCAGTAATCCTATTTCACCAAAATAGTTATTAGGCCCCAATGTGTTTAATAATTTTGATTCCGAACCTGAAAACTCTTGAATGATTTCTACCTCCCCTTCAATCAAGATATAGAATTTATCAGCCACATCACCCTGGCGGATAACAATTTCACCGGGCTGGAAGGTCAACATTTTTAACCTGGGAATCAACTGAATTAATTGCTTATCCGTTAAGGTTGGTAAAGCAACAGATAGCTGACCCTCATAGTCCACATCCAGTTTGCCATCTTCCATACGCACGATGCGATCGCTAGCCCCAAAGATCCGACTGTCATGGGTAACAATCAAAACCGCACTTCCTTGTTCTTTCGCCAGTGTCGTCATCAGTTCGGTGACTTCTTGCCCTGTTTGCCGATCTAAAGCGGATGTAGGCTCGTCGGCCAGAAGTAATCGAGGACGGTGAACGAGGGCGCGGGCGATCGCCACACGTTGTTTTTGCCCGCCAGAGAGATCCCTGGGGTAAGCATTCAAGTGTTGCCCTAGCCCCACTGCTTTCAGAATTTGCGAACTTTGGCTTTTTGCTTCTTGAGGGGTGAAATCATCCTGTAATTCCAGAGAAACCATCACATTCTGCTGGACAGTCATAAAATCTAGTAAGTTAAAATGCTGAAAAACATAGCCGATTCCTCGCCGTATTTGCATTCGCTGGATTTCGTTGGCTCCCTTCAATTCACGATCCAAGACTTTGAGACTGCCCTCTTGAACAGAACGCATACAGCCAATTAGAGATAGTAGCGTTGTTTTCCCAGAACCAGATGCTCCAGTTAAAATAACAACTTCTTTTGGGTAAATATCCAGATCGATTCCAAATAAGATTTGTCTTTGACTTCTGCCTTCCCGGTAATAATGATTCAGCCTTTTAATGGCTATAACCTGATTCATAAACCTATAAAATTAAGGAATAAATTTTACTTAAAAACATCCACTGGATCTGCATCTTTAACCTTTAGTAAGGAAAGTCCTGCTGATATTATGCAAATCATGCAGACTAATCCTAAAACAAATAATCCTGATTCTACAGTCATTTGGATAAATATTTTTGTAGTTTTAACTAGATAATCATAAGCCAAGCATGATATTATTGCACCTGGAATATATCCGGCAATAACCAAAAATATTGCCTCTTGAAAAACTATAGAAACTAAAGAATTGTGGTTCAGACCCAAAGCCTTTAACGTTGCATAATTGGCAAGATTATGCGTAACCTTTACATAAAGTATTTGGTATAAAATAAAAATACTAATAATGATAGCAATAATCAAAATGAACCGAAAGATGAAGCCCATCGGTGAGTTGCTTTCATGAAATATTTTTTCTCTGGCGATTAATTCTGATTTAGAAAATATTTTAATGTTTGCCGGAAGATAAGTTCTTAATTGCTCAACAGTTTGCTTTATATTGGCATCTGAATTAGCATCTAGCTTTAATTTAATTAAGCCAGCATCTATTTTTGTCAGGCTCCGCCCAAATAATTGACTAAAAGTTGTTGGATTAATAATAAAGCTAGCATCATAAGCATTATTAACCCCTAACTCAAAAAGTCCAACAACTCTAAGTTCTCGCAACGATCCAGTAGCTCCTGCTAAAACTTCTGCCGATGAATTTCCTGTTTCGTTGAATTCAGTAATGATGGGATTAAATTCATTTCTGGCATTACGGTCGAATAAAGCAAATCTTTGCTTGTTTAGTTTTTCAATATTCTCTTTAAGTCCGGGAAGATTTAGTGTTTCTATATTAGAAGGAATGCCTATAACGTTAACTCTAATACGATAAAGAGATTGATTTCTATCGTACCATTGGGTTGAAGTAATATAAAGTGGCGCGACAGATTCAACGTTCTTTAACGCTAGTGCTTGATATAAAGGTCTGGAGGAAAACGTTACTGGTTGCAGTACAGTTGAAGAGAGAGAGCTAACTAAAACAATATCTGCATTAAAATTTAAAGGTAATTGCAATGCCCCTTCTAAAAAGGCATTTCTCAGCCCAAGCTGCATAAAAATGAGAAATGTAATGCAAAAAATTCCCACAATTCCCGCTATAGTTTGATTGCGTTGATATCTCAATTGCAACCAAGCAATGGGAATTTTTTGAATTTCAATTATAAAACGTCGAATCATTCTTTAAGTCCTATAGATACATCAACTTTGAGATTTGTCATTCCTGCTACAACACGGCTATTTTCCCGATTCAGGAGAATTTTTACTTCTACCACATGAGCATCCACATCTGTTGCGGCATCTGTATCTAAAACATCGCGTTTACCAATTTCTAAACCTACTTGGGATACTTTTCCAAAGAGCGGTTTAGTGAGGCTGGGACTGGTAATCGTTGCTGTTTGGCCTAGATGGATTTTGGGGATATCTGTTTCGTAAACCTCTGCTACTACCACCATTTGCATCGTATTACCTAAACTCACGATGCCTTTCGTCCCCACCATTTCACCGGGAAAGGTTTGCACCTTAATGATTTGTCCAGTTCGGGGCGATCGCACCACACTCAAGGCTAATTCCGCCTGAGCCTGCACCACCTTTGCCTTTGCCTGTTTCACTTCTGCCTGAGACAACTGCACATCTACTGGACGAACTTCTGCCAAACTATTCAAAGAGGCACGAGCTTGATTCACCTGTCGTTGTGCCGCTTCCATCCCCAAGCGTTTGCTATCGTACTGGGAAGCCGAAACTGCTCCCTCATGGTACAAACTGCGATACCGTGACTCCTCCATCTGAGCATTTTTCAATTCCGCTTCCAAACGAGCGATCGCTGCTTGTTGAGCTTGTAAATCTCCCTGTTTCGCCCCCGCTCGTACCTGCATTAATCGCGCTTGGGCTACTCTCACTTCTTCTAGCGCCATATTCACAGTTGCCAGACGACGAGTATAATTATCCAACACTGCAAGCACTTGCCCCGCCTTCACCCAATCTCCTTGCTGCACGCGTAGCTGTTGAATGCGGGCTGATTCCGTTGAAGAAGGTGGAAACACTTGAATTACTTCTCCTTCAGGTTCCACACGCCCCAAAGCCGTCACCGCTTGCAGCACCACTGGAGTTACAACCACTGGCTGAGGTTTAACTGCTTCACTCGTCCCCATCATCCGATATGCGATCGCCCCACTAAGCGCGATCCCTCCATAAAATACTGTACTTAAAAATACGGTTAGTATAGTATTTTTACTGTTATCATTACGGGTAAATAAATGTGTCATAGTTCTTCATGTTTGGAGTATAAAACTATTGTTAGATATAAGATATAAGTCAACTTCACCTTGATAAAGTAAGAGATAAAAGCATAAATTATCTGGTAAAGTTTTTATCCCTACAATATATATTGTTCCCATTTTTACTGCCAATCGCTATATACTGACTTCTGCAAGAAACTGAGTCATATCGTCTCCGCTTGATTACTTATTAAACGCAAAGAACCCCACCCCGCATTTGCTGACACAAACGCTCCCCTCCCGAAGAGCGGGGAGGGGTTGGGGGTGGGGTGTAAGGGACTTTTGCAAGAAGTCTAATATCAAGCCCAAGCCTTTATAAGGGTTTCACCTTAAGTTGACACCAATGGTTGGGGGTATCTCCCCTTGAAAAACAAGCTAACCGAATGGTTTTAAGATGCCATTGTGAAGCAATTGCTAATAAATCTATAACTATATATATACTTTTTCATAGCGGTGATTTGGCGATCGCTGCCCAAACTCTATGGTGAACCTGAAGAATTGGTGTAGGATATTTTGCTTCGAGTAATGTTGCCAATTCTTGATCAAATACTTCAACCTTTTCTAGTGTCATACTGGCTCCCACGCCTGCACTAGCACGAATTCGCCCCCGCCAATCTTCGTGTGTATAAGATACAAATACATCATAAGAAAATGTGCGGATTTCTCGGAATCCTCCTTCGCCAATGTCTTGTAACCACAAGGGATACATACCATTCCCGCCGCCCAGATTCCACGCTGGATTATGAGCCTTAATCAGTTGTTCTGTTGCTTCAACTACATTACCTTTTAAAGGTATCCAATCAAAATGTGCGATCGCGATCAAGCCATTTTTTCTTAATATCCGAGTAATTTCCTGGACAGCACGCGGACGATCGAACCAATGCCAACATTGTCCAGCAGTGACTACATCAGCACTTGCGTCTGGTAACTCGGTATTCTCGGCGGTTGCGACTCGATAATCTACTTTCAGTTGCATAGATTCGCTTAACTGTCTCGCTTGTTCTAAAAGTGATGCTGATGAATCTATGCCAATTACATAAGCACCTCTATCGGCAAAGCCCCGTGCTAATGTTCCTGTTCCTGTGCCGAGGTCAACAATATTCTGCCCTGGTAAACCCATACCATATTCAGACAATCTATTAAATAATGAACTGGGAAAACCAGCGCGGTGTTTTGCATAATCAGTAGCAGTTGCACCAAAATCAATTTTCATACCTGCAAAACTATTCTTGTAACAATTGTCTTGGCTAAAAGTTCTCTACCCAGGGGCGTAATTCTACATCATTAAATATTTGCTCATTACTAAAGCGAATCACTGTAAATTGATTAGATTTTAACCAGTTTTCCTGATAAGATATTGAGCTTGCTGATTTGCATGAATACTACCATCTAATTCGATAATGATAATTAGTAATTTTTCGTGACAATAAAAATCAGTGATATATCTACCAATATTATGTTGTGTGCAAAATTTTGTATTTAACAAACGTCTATTTCTTAAACCCTCACCCCTAGCCCCTCTCCCAGAGGGAGAGGGGAACAAGATTTATCTTGTTGATATTTATTCTCTTCTTCCTCTTTTTCTTGACTCCCTTTCCCTTTGGGAGAGGGTTGGGGTGAGGGCTTATATTCCATAATTCTGCACCTACAACAAACTCATTTGTCCCCTTATCTTTTCCCTTTTTTATCCAGACTTAGAGCGGTTGTAAGTTTTGATTAATTTTTCAGACAATGCAAATTAACAAAAAGTTGCTGCACATCTAAACTCATTTGCGATCGCAGCTTAATTGCCATACATTTTTTAGGGTGACGAACATAATGGGGGGCTGCTACCACCAGCAACGGAAGCAGCAGCCCAATAAGCAGCATTTTCACCCAGAGAAACGAGATTTGAAAAGGGTTTGGGCTTAAGTTGACACCAATGCCCTCAATCCTCACCCACTCTTAACCGTTAAGCACTTCCTCTTGATAGGTTTCAATTACACAGTCAGAAGTAGCATAGGCCACGCAGGTGAGGACGAATCCTGCGTCAATTTGCTCGTCGTCTAAGAAGTTCCGATCATGTTGGTTCACTGTACCTGAAATCAGCTTCCCGGTGCAGGTAGAGCAAGAACCAGCGCTACAGGAAGAAGGCAAGTCCAGATCATATTCCTCGTTAGCGATCTCTAAAGCTCATCTTCTTGATGGGTTAAGATTGTACAGTCAGAAGTAGCATAGGCAACACAGGTGAGGACAAATCCATCGTTAACTTGGTCGTCATCTAAAAAGTTCTGATCGTCTTGGTTAATCGTACCTGAAATCAACTTGCCGGTGCAGCTAGAGCAAGAACCAGCCCTACAAGAGTAGGGTATGTCTATGCCTTCGTCATCGACAGCGGCATCTAAGATGTACACATCATCTTCAACATTAATTGTTTTATCGCCTTCTGGGGTCTTTAATGTGACTTTATAAGTTGCCATGTAACAATCCCTAGTTCTAATAAACTCCATATTCGATACTACGAGTTTATGTGCTGCTAGTCTAGAGTTGATTGTAGTTGACTGTTCTAGATTCTCAAACGCTTAGTGGAGCGAGTTTACATGTACCAGAAACTTGACAGGAAAATCACACAAGGAAAAATGCTGCGATCGCTTCAGCAAATCCCTCAAATGAACTATAATCTTTAGCCACGATCGCAACATTCATACCCAACTTTTGGGCATTAGCAGTTGTATAAGGGCCAAAACATGCAATAACACAATGTTCATAATCGCTTTGTGAGTTGACCATTGTCAAAAAGCTTTCTACTTCCGCCGTGCTACTAAAGGCAATTACATCAATCATTCCTTGACGTATCAGATTTAATTCAATACCGTAGATACTTGTGTCTAAACCCTGTGTGATATATGCAGGTACACGAGTTACTTCTATGCCCAATTGCTGCAAATCCCTAATTAAATTGGGTACAACATCAGGCTCAGGTAAACCTACAACTTCTGGAGCCGGGAGCAGCACTTTTTTCTCATGAATTTGCGGAAGTTTCGCTAATTCAGCTACAATTCCGGCTGGGCTAGATTCTATTGGAATTAAATCTACCTTGCCACAAAAAGATAATAAGCTTTCTGCGTCTTTTCCTAAAGCACATAAGTGACATTTTTCAAGCGCAGAGATGGGAATATGTAAATCATTCATGCGGTGAAAAAATGCAGTGATGCCATTTCTACTTGTAAAGACAATCCAATCAAATTCGTCTATATGAGCTAAAGCGACATCTAACTGAGTATAGTTTGATAAATAGCAGGTTTCGATGGTAGGCATAAAAACAGGTAAAGCACCTTTTTTAATGATTTGTTCGGATAACCTATAAGCATAATTTCTCGGTGCTGTTACTAAAATTCTTTTGCCATAGAGAGGTAAGTTTCTAGATGGAGTCAACAGGTTGATTTCTTTTGATTCGGTGTGCATTGGTTCATCTCCCATTTCATTGCTATTCCACCTTAGAACGCAATACGCTTGAAATTTTCCCTTTCACCGACCATGTACATCGCTTCAAATCTGAAAAAGAATCTAGAGATGTAGCATTACTAGGTCTCTACAAGGGTTTTAGATAACGCATATTTAATTTCACTCCTATGTCTATTCAGCAAGACCAAAAAGCTGATGTAAATCCTAGCCATTTTTCTAGGATAAGTTACTCCCCATTTTTCCGATGTCATCTGTATTGATAAAACGGCACGATCTGAATATCTAAAAACATTTGCGGAAAATCTTATGTCTTCATTACTGGCTTTATCGAACAGTTTAGCTGATACCGTAGAACAAGCTGGGAGCGCTGTGGTTGCAGTAAATGGAGGTACTCGTGTTTCCCCAAGCGGCATTCACTGGCGTAATGGCATCATTATCACCTCTGATGAGTGCCTCCAGCGCTATGACGATATCACTATTACCTTATCAAATGGTAACACTGCACCAGTAACACTCGTCGGTCATGACTCTAGCACCGATATCGCTGTTTTTAAGCTAGAAAATGTAGAAATACCTGTGGCAAAAATTGGCGATGCTAAAACGCTCAAAGTTGGTCATTTGGTACTAGGACTGGCAAGAGGTAGCGAAGGTGACTTAAGGGCGGCTATGGGTGCAGTAAGTGTGGTTAGCGGTACTTGGCGCAGTATGAGTGGCGGGAATATTGACCAATTTATCCGCCCAGATATCACCCTTTACTCTGGTTTTGCAGGCGGGCCGCTTGTAGATGCCGCTGGTTTTGTTGTAGGCATGAATACATCGGGGCGGCGTGGTACTGCTCTGACAATTCCCACTGCTACAGTCGATCGCGTGGTTGACCAATTAGTAGCAAAAGGACGCATTTCTAAGGGCTACTTGGGTGTGGGAATGCAACCTGTACGTTTACCAAAAAACCTGAAAACTGCTCTCAATTTAACTTCTGCAACTGGGGTAATTGTTGTCAACGTTGAGGCTGCGGGGCCTGCTGACAATGCAGGTATACTGCTTGGCGATGTTTTGGTAACATTCGATGGCGTAACTGTGGGCGATACAGGTGATGTGCTGGCGCTGCTCAATAGTAGCGATCGCATTGGTAAAGCTGTCAACGTGCAAGTTGTCCGGGGTGGAGTCTTAATTGAGTTAGCGATCGCAGTTGGCGAACGACCTACAAAGGAGGAATAATCCCAATTTGGGATGGGTTTAACTAGCTTTGTGAAGATTTATCTAAATTTTCTATTCATTTGAGCTTCTGAACTCGAAATTTTGACCTCTGAACGCGGAACTTTGACCTTTTTGCTCGAACATTCAAGCTTTGAACTCGGAACTTTGGCCTTTTTGCTCGAACATTCAAGCTTTGAACACGGAATTTTGACTTTTTTGCTCAAACGTTCAAGCTTTGAACTCGGAACTTTGACCTTTTTGCTCGAATGTTGAGCTTCTGAACTGGAAACTTCGACCTTTTTGCTCGAACGTTTGACTGATTTTACTTTGACACGCTCAAAAATTGTATAACATGGCAAACACAACATTAATTAACGTCGCTGCTGAACTGACAGAGGTAGCTGCTAAACTACGCGAGCGCACTGTTAAAGTAAAAAGTGGCTCTCTAGGAGTCGGTTCTGGTGTCATTTGGCAACCTGACGGACTAATTATCACTAATGCCCATGTGGCAACCAGCAACCGCGCAGCTGTGGAATTGGCAGATGGAAGGGTATTTGATGCAGTGCGTACCCAATTCGATCCGCAGCAGGATTTAGCCGCCCTGAAAATTGTTGCCACTGATTTAACTGCTGCAACTATCGGCAATTCTGAAGCGCTACGAGTGGGTGAATTAGTCTTGGCGGTGGGTAATCCCTTTGCTGGCAGTGGCGCTGTGACAACTGGAATTATCCATGCAAATAATTCACGAGCAGTTATGGCCGATTTGCGGCTGTATCCTGGTAATTCTGGGGGGCCACTTGCCAATTGTCAAGGCCTTGTTGTGGGAATTAATACGATGATTGTTAATGGTTTAGCTGTGGCGGTTCCCAGTAACACCGTTGAGCGTTTTTTACAGGGAAATAGTCGTCCGCAGCTGGGAGTTACACTGCAACCTGTGCTTTTAGGTAGGCGTAGCTTGGGTTTATTGGTGCTGTCAATTCTACCTGACAGTGCGGCAGAAAATGCTGGTGTACAAATCGGCGATGTTTTAATTGGAGTTTCGGGGCGATTATTCACTAGCATAAATGACTTAACCAAATATCTCCATGAAAGTAAAGGATCTGTGCCGCTACAACTCCTACGCGGTAGACAGCAATTCGTGATTTATGTTGCCGTGCAGTCCGATAAAACTGCTGTGGAGGCGACATGATCCGAGTGATGGTGGTTGCTACTTCCCCTGTGGTGCGGGCAGGGTTATCAACTGTGGTAACTACCAATCCTCGGTTGACGGTTGTGGGGAGTGCATCCGATTTGGATGTATTGGCGAGTGAAGTCGGGCAATTACAGCCGGATGTGGTGCTGGTAGATTTGAGCGGGAATTTTCAACAATCGGTATGGGAAAAATTGCTGGTTATTCAAGAACAGCAATACCCATTAGGAATAATCGTCATTGTTGAAGAACTCGACAGCATCGACTTAGAGACAGCGTTACGTTCCGGTATTCGGGGAATATTGCCCAGTACTAGTACAGAGTCAGAAATTGTTGCGGCTGTGGAAGCGATCGCTTTTGGTTTGCTGGTGCTGCACCCGGATGCTGTAGAATTAGTGTCTATCCGTGAAAAAGTAGTAACGAATCCCGTACAAAGCTTGACACCACGGGAGATAGAGGTTTTAGGAATGCTTGGGTCAGGGTTGGGAAATAAAGCGATCGCAAAACGTTTGCATATTTCTGAGCATACCGTCAAATTTCATCTCTCATCCATTTTTCAAAAGCTCAGTGTCTCTAGCCGCACTGAGGCTGTTGCTGTGGGTGTACGACTGGGTTTGATTATGCTTTGATCGATAGACTTCTTGGCATTGGGGGAAAAGGGTAAGGGGTAAAGGGGAATGGCACAGAAAAGATACAGCCCATGCTCTGACTCGTTCTGACTGGTTCCCTGCCTTTAGGCAGGGAATCCATTCTGGGAGGCTCCGCCTCCAGTAGCTTGACAAGAGGCAGAAGCCCCCCATTAACATGCACCTCAATATCTTGTAAAAATAACTTTTGCAAGATGTCTATTAAAAATATGAGATCGTTATCAATACAGAATACAAGAAGGGTATTCTGACCGAAAAAGCAGATAGCGCAGCGTCTATACAGTTCAGAATGAGCAACAAAACCCAGATATAGAGACGCGCAGCATCACGTCTTTTAAAACCAATTATCTACACCAATAACCTTTAACCCAAGCTTATATTTCCAAATGTTGAGCTTTATTTAGCCTTAGAGAAATTTTGGGCTGGCTGGGAATGCTAAAGAAAGCACTTGATTGTCCTTTTATTTGACAGTTGTGGATAACGTTCATTAGCATCATGCCCAGTTCATCGTACTACTTAGGCTTAGAAAAATGATACCTGTCCTTCCCGGTTACAACTTTATTGAAGCTCTGCATGAAGGTGTGAATACCGTTATTTATCGCGCTTCCAAGCAGTCAGATCGAAGCCTTGCGATCGTTAAAGCCCTGAAAGCCGAGTATCCCAGCCTCGAAGAACTAACCCGACTCAGACATGAATATAAAATATCAGAGACATTAGTAGATATAGAAGGAATTGTCAAGTCCCTAGCTTTAGAAAATCATCATAACGGTCTAGCCCTAATTTTGGCAGACTTTGGTGGAGAATCTCTGAAAAAGTATATTAGCGATCGCCAATTATCATTAACCGAATTTCTCACAATAGCCATTCAGCTAGCATCCACTCTGACTCAACTGCATCAAGCCAAGATTATTCATAAAGATATAAAACCTGACAATATCGTTATTAACCCAAAAACCGGACAAGTTAAAATTATCGACTTCAGTATTGCGTCGCGGTTAGAAAAAGAAAATCAAAGTATCAGCAATCCCAATTTATTAGAAGGCACTCTCGCCTATATGTCACCGGAGCAAACCGGACGAATGAATCGGTCAATTGATTACCGTACCGACTTCTATTCTTTAGGCGTTACTTTTTATGAAATGCTGACAGGTGCGCTGCCATTTAATGCCGCTGACTCTCTAGAATTTGTTCATTGCCATATTGCCAAAACACCAATAGCGCCTCAAGAGTTCAATCCCCAAATTCCCTCGGCGGTTTCTGACATTGTAATGAAATTATTAGCTAAAACTGCTGAAGATAGATATCAAAGTTCTCTCGGACTAAAAGCCGATTTAGAAACCTGTCTGACTCAGTTACAGACGGATGGCGAGATTTCCCACTTTATTGTCGGTCAATTAGATTCATACAGCCAATTTTCCATCCCGCAAAAACTCTACGGACGGGAAATAGAAGTTGCTACTTTGTTAGAAGCATTTGATCGCGTCAGTTCTGGTACTACGGAAATGATGCTAGTTTCTGGTTACTCAGGCATCGGTAAATCGTGCTTAGTTTCTGAAGTTCACAAACCGATTGTGCGCCAGCGAGGTTATTTTATCTCCGGTAAATTTGACCAGTTCAAGCGGAATATTCCATTTGCTTCTCTAATTCAAGCATTCCAAGATTTGATGCGGCAGTTGCTAACAGAAACCGATGAGCAAATAGCCCTTTGGAAATCAAAACTAATAGATGCCCTTGGCTCCAATGCTCAAGTGATTATAGACGTTATTCCCGAATTAGAACGGATTATTGGCCCGCAGCTAGCAGTTCCTCAATTAGGATCGTCAGAATCACAAAATCGATTTAATCGGGTGTTTCAACAATTCATTCATGTATTTAGTCAACCCGAACACCCGCTAGTTTTGTTTCTGGATGACTTGCAGTGGGCGGATTCAGCTTCCCTCAAGCTTATCCAGTTAATTATGACCGACCCAGATAGCCAATATCTATTGCTAATTGGTGCATATCGAGATAATGAAGTAAATGCCACTCATCCTTTGATTCAGACCTTGGAGGAGATTCAACAGACTGGTGCGATCGTAAATAACATTATCCTCCAGCTTTTGGATATCGCTCATGTCAATCAGTTAGTAGCCGATACTCTTCGTAGCGAACTTTTAAAAGTAAAGCCGTTAGCTGAGTTAGTTTTTACAAAAACCCAAGGCAACCCATTTTTCTTAACTCAATTACTCAAATCTCTTTATCAAGATAATTTTTTATCCTTTGACTTTGAAGGCGGTTTTTGGCAATGGAATATTGAGTTTATTCAGGGAGTTAATATAACTGATAATGTCGTTGAATTGATGGTCAGTCAAATTCAAAAGCTATCTGAGAAAACACAGAATGTGTTAAAGTTTGCGGCCTGCATTGGAGACAAATTTACTTTAGATATATTGGCGATTATTAATAAAACATCTCAGTCAGAAACAGCAGCCGATTTGTGGGAGGCTCTGCAATCAGGTTTGGTTCTGCCCCTCAACAATTCCTACAAAACACCGCTTGTTTTCGACTCAGAACAAATAGAGACTGAGAACAGGCGATCGCACATTAACCAGCCCCCATCACCCATTACCTATAAATTCTTACACGACCGGGTACAGCAAGCATCTTATTCTCTCATTCCAGATGACCAGAAAAAACAGACTCACCTAAAAATCGGTGAATTGCTACTAATACATACCTCGGAAACGGACATTGAAGAAAACATTTTTGAAATTGTCAACCAACTGAATGTTGGTGCTGAATTGATTACCCAACAATCTCAAAAAGATAGACTGGCTCAACTCAATCTTATAGCTGGACAGAAAGCAAAAGCAGCAACAGCGTATGAATCATCTGTTAAATATTTAAATGTAGGCTTGGAATTACTTGCGGCAGATAGTTGGCAGTGTCAGTATGACATGACACTCAACCTCTATGTAGAAACAGCAGCAGTAGAATTCCTCAACACTAATTTCGAGCGAGCAGAAATGCTTTCTGATATAGTTTTGGCACAGGCAAAAACCCTGCTCGATCGAGTCCAGGTGTATGAGACAAAAATGCAGTTTTATATTGCTAAAAACCAAATGCAAGCCGCATTAAATACCGGAATGCAAGTGCTAAAAATGCTAGGGTTGCCTTTATCAGAAAACCCCCCGACGAGACTGACTAGATTGAATTTAGGAGGAAAACGAATTGAGGATTTAACAGAATTGCCAGAAATGACTGATGTTTATAAATTAGCCGCACTGCGAGTTTTGATAAATCTGATTCCTCCGGTTTATATTGCAGCTCCCGAACTTTATCCCCAGGTCGTTTTTAAAATGACCAATCTCTGTCTCAAATATGGGAACTCCCCACTGTCAGCTTATACGTATGTACTTTATGGAATGTTGCTATGTGGCGCTTTTGAAGACATGGATTCTGGTTATCAATTTGGTCAGCTAGGCATAAAGCTGTTAAATCAATTTAATGCTAAGGAAATGACGGCGAAAATCTATGAAACATTTAATTATTTTATCAGGCATTGGAAAGAACCAGCTATTAATACTATAGAACCCTTAATTGAAGGTGTTCAAAGAGGGCTGGAAACAGGAGATTTAGAATATGCTTCTTATTCAGCTTGTTTTTATTGTACGCACTTGTTTTTTATCGGTGAAAATCTAGAAGTCGCTCTCCAAAAACAAGCGCATTATATTGCTTTAATGCAAAGAACCAAACAAGAGTTTCAAATTATTTATGCTCAGATAGTCCGACAAACTGGTTTGAATTTAATTAAAAAAACATCGGAACCATATCGATTAATTGGCGAAAGTTTTGATGAAAATAAAATGTTGCCAATTCTAATAAATAGCAATAATTATATGGCTATTTATCCGATCTATGTTTCTAAACTGATTCTGGGTTATTTATTTAAAAATTACGATCGCGCTGCTGAGGATGCCTTGCTGGCAGAAAAATATGAACAAGGTGGACGAGGGTTGATGTATAGAGCCGAACATAAATTCTACTCCTCTCTTACTCTCCTAGCTTTGTATCCCAGTGCATCAAAAACCGATGCCTACGGCGGCAAGCTACGCCAACAATATTTTAGCCAAGTGGTAGCGCAGCAGAAAAAAATGAAGCAATGGGCATTGCATTCTCCTGCCAACTATCAGCATAAGTACGATTTAGTGGAAGCAGAAAAAGCACGAGTATTGCAACAAGATGCCAAAGCGATCGCATTTTACGATCGAGCCATAACTGGAGCCAGAGAACATGGATATATTCAGGAAGAAGCCCTAGCCTCGGAACTAGCAGCAGAGTTCTATTTTGCTTGTGGCAGAGAGAAAGTTGCTAATACCTATCTCAACGATGCCTACTATGGATATGGTTGCTGGGGAGCGAAGGCAAAAGTCAAAGACTTGGAAAAAAGATATCCTCAACTATTTCGGATATCGAAGCGAGAAACTGTCAGTACGAACGTAACCCGGATCATTAGCTCTACAAGCGAAAATGCTTCAGAATCGCTCGATTTAGCTACAGTTATGAAAGCATCTCAAGCTCTTTCTGGAGAAATAGTTTTGAGCAATTTGCTAACTAAATTAATGACAATTGTGATAGAAAATGCTGGCGCTCAAACAGGGTACTTAATTTTAGAAAAATCAGGGAACTTGCTAATAGAAGCATCAGGAGCAGTAGACAGAAACGATGTAACTGTGCTACAAGGAATTCCAGTATCAACCAGTCAGCAATTACCAATTTCACTGATTAACTATGTAGCCCGAATTAAAGAAAATGTTGTCCTCAGCAATGCAAGTAGTGAAGGAAAATTTACCACAGATACATATATCGTCACCCATCAACCTAAATCGGTTTTATGTACACCGCTCATCCATCAAGGAAAACTTAGTGGCATTCTTTATTTAGAAAATAATCTCACTATTGGCGCATTTACATCAGATCGCTTAGAAGTATTACAACTGTTATCTTCTCAAGCGGCGATTTCCATTGAGAATGCTCGTCTTTATAAAGACTTAAAATTAGCCAACACTAACTTAGAAACCAAAGTACAAGAGCGAACTTTAGAGTTACAAGAAAAAAATGTGCATCTGCAAAAAGCAGAAGAAATCGCCCAATCAGCCAACCGTGCTAAAAGTGATTTTCTTGCTAACATGAGCCATGAACTGAGAACACCACTTAATGGCATTTTGGGTTATGCTCAAATCCTCAAGCGTGAAAAAAGTTTAACTAACTCACAAAAAGATGGTGTAAATATTATTCATCAGTGTGGCGACCACCTCTTGAACCTAATCAATGACATTTTAGACCTTTCTAAAATTGAAGCGAGAAAAATGGAACTCCACCTAACGGATTTTCATTTCCTAGATTTTCTCGAAGGCATTGCCGAAATCTGCCGTATCCGCGCCGAGCAAAAAGGTATTTGCTTAATTTTTGAACAGATTACTCAACTTCCTATAGGTGTCAAGGCTGATGAAAAACGATTGCGACAAGCTTTGATTAACTTACTAGGTAATGCCGTTAAGTTTACTGAAACTGGAGGCGTAGCTTTCAAAGTCGGCTATCAGGAAGGTAAAATTCGGTTTCAGGTGGAAGATACAGGAATTGGCATGGCACCAGAGCAATTAGAAGAGATATTTTTACCGTTCCAGCAGGTAGGAGATTGCAATCGTAAAGCAGAAGGAACGGGATTGGGACTGGCAATTACCCGCCAATTAGTTCAGATGATGGGTGGTGAAATCCAGGTGAAGAGTAACTTAGGTAAAGGGAGTGTTTTCTTCTTTGATTTAGATTTAACTGAAGTTTCTCAATACGCTGATGTTATCAAAAAAGAGCAACGAAATATTCAAGGTTTTAAAGGCAGTATGCAGAAAGTTATTGTAGCAGATGATAGAGCAGAAAATCGTGCAATTTTGGTCAAGATGCTATCGCCTTTAGGATTTGAAATGATAGAAGCAGTAGATGGTCAAGATTGTCTCAATAAGGCATTTGAATTAAATCCAGATTGTATCCTAATGGACTTGATGATGCCTCAAATGAATGGCTTTGAAACTACACGTCGCATTAGGCGATCGCCTGAACTAAAGAATGCGATCGTGATTGGCACTTCTGCCAGTGTTTTTGATTTCGATCTCAACAAAAGTAAAGAGGTGGGTTGCAATGATTTTCTACCTAAGCCCATCCGTATAACAGAGCTTTTAGAAAAGTTACAGTATCACTTAAAATTGGAATGGATTTATGATGACGGGGAAACTCAAGTATCTAAAGGTAATCAAGCAGAAAATTCTCAACAATCATTGGTAACTCCCTCGGCAGAGGAAATAGCCACTCTATTAAATTTAGCAATGAAAGGCGATCTCAAAAGTATTGTAGAGCGAGTTAATCAATTGGAAGAAATGGATGTGAAATATGCACCTTTTTCTTTAGAGTTGCGTCAATTAGCTAAAGGTTTTCAAGTTAAAAAAATCCGTGAAGTTTTAAAAAATATAGGAGTAAATTAATGAGTCTTTCCAACATTGAAAATGGCATTATCTTAATCGTTGATGACAACCCGACAAATTTAGGAGTGTTATTCGATTTCTTGGCTGATTCTGGCTTCCAAGTTTTAGTAGCGCAGGATGGCGAGGATGCAATTGAACAAGTAGAATATGCTCTCCCCGATCTGATTTTGTTAGATGTACTCATGCCTGGTATGGATGGGTTTGAAACTTGCCAGCATTTGAAAGCTCAAGAATCAACTAAAGACATCCCCGTAATTTTTATGACGGCGCTTTCTGAGACGGTGGATAAGGTTAGAGGGTTGAATCTTGGGGCGGTTGATTATATCACTAAGCCGCTTCAGCATGAAGAGGTTTTAGCCCGTGTCAAAATCCATTTAAGCATACGAAATTTGACTAAGAGACTGCAAGAACAAAATGTGCATCTAGAGCAGGAGATTCAAGAGCGAACTAAGGCAGAGAACGCCCTCTTAAAACTGACATCTGAGTTAGAAGAACGGGTGGAAGAAAGGACATCTGCACTTGAGCAATCTAATCAGCTGCTGCAACAGGAAATCCAAGAGCGAATTTGTACAGAACAAGCATTGCAAGAATCAGAAGCACGCTATCGAGAACAAGCCAATCGGCTAGAACTTGCCTTTCGCCAACTTCAAGAAACTCAAAGCCAACTGGTTCATAGTGAAAAAATGTCCAGTCTGGGACAATTGGTGGCGGGTGTCGCCCATGAAATTAACAATCCTGTCAACTTCATCTATGGGAATCTGACTCACGCCTATGAATATACCGAAGGCTTGCTCGACCTCTTGAACCTTTATGCCAAGTACACTCCCTCGCCGCTACCTGAAATTCAACAACTGGCTGAAGCGATAGATTTAGAATTTCTGAGTGACGACCTACCCAAATTGCTGAGTTCGATGAAGGTTGGGGCTGACCGCATCCGCGAAATTATTCAGTCGTTACGGATTTTTTCCCGCGTCGATGAAGCCCAAATGAAGCCAGTAGATATTCATGCAGGGCTAGATAGCACGCTGCTGATTTTGCACAATCGCTTTAAAGCTGGCTCTAACCAACTAGGGATTCAACTCGTTAAAGAGTATGGCGACCTACCGCTTGTGGAGTGTTATGCAGGACAACTCAACCAAGTGTTTATGAATCTACTGGCGAATGCAATTGATGCTTTGGAGGAGTATGATAAACAGCGATCGCCCCAGGAAATTTACTTTTGCCGCAGCACGATTCGGATTCGCACCGAAGTAACCGACGATAATTTTGTGACTATTAGGATTGGCGATACTGGGCCCGGTATGACAGAGGAAGTACGCGATCGCCTATTTGACCCCTTCTTTACAACAAAACCCGTAGGTAGAGGCACGGGTTTAGGCTTGTCGATTAGCCAGGAAATTATTGTTTCTAAACATGGTGGTCAGATAACGTGTATCTCAGCACCTGGTCAGGGAACAGAGTTTATGATTAAAATTCCGATGCGATCGCACCCTTTAGAATTGACTTTGGCTGCACCTTCCTATTTTGGCTAGACTAAAAACTTTTGAAGACGCTTGTATGAACATTTTAATGCTATCTTCCACCTTTCCCTACCCAGCAACGCGCGGAGGAACCCAAGTTAGAACATTTAATTTACTCAAGTACTTGAGTCAACGCCATAATGTCACCCTCGCGACTCAACGCGAGAGTGATGTTACAGACGCAGAAGTAGCAGGATTACGTGATTGTGTAGATCATCTAGCTATTTTTGAACGCCCACCAGATTCTCGAAACACCGGAATATTGAAGAAAATAGAGCGATTTGGCAGATTTTTGCAGCAGGGAACACCGCCAAGTGTACTTAACCGCTACTCAGTTGACATGCAAACATGGGTTGATAACTGGGTGGAAGCAGGAAAATGTGATGTAATTACTTGCGAACATAGCGTCAATGAAATTTATGTGCGATCGCATTTTCAGAAACAGCTAAAAACTATCGTTAATGTTCATAGTTCTGTTTATGCTAGCTGTCATAACCAATTAGCAACAGGCATTTCAGAAAATTCACTCCGAGACAAAATTAATCTGCCACTTTTGCGGCGTTATGAACAGAGCTACTGTGCTAAGTTTTCGGCAATTGTTGCGACAACAGAAGAGGATAAAATTCAACTACAAGAATTTAACCCCAATAGCGAAATTACAGTTATTCCCAATGGCGTAGATTTAGTTTCTTTCCCCAAGCGTACCACCGATCCAGGAGGACATCGCCTAATTTTTATTGGTGCAATGGATAATTTAGCAAATATTGATGCTGTCTGCTTTTTCAGCAATGAAGTTTTGCCAGAAATCCAAAAATTTTATCCCGATACAACTTTTGATATTGTCGGTTCTCACCCAGTGGCAGAAGTTTTAGCACTTGATAAAAAACCAGGAATTAATGTGCTGGGGCGTGTACCTTCGATGGCAGAATATTTACATCAAGCCACCATCTGCGTTGTACCGATGCGGACTGGGTTTGGTATTAAAAATAAAACTTTAGAAGCAATGGCAGCTGGTATACCTGTAGTAGCCAGCGATCGCGGCTTAGAGGGATTGGCTGTAGATGCTGCTAGTCATTCATTACGGGCATTACGAGCTAATAAAGCAGCAGAGTACATCACCGCTATTAGTCAACTATTTGATCGTCCACATCTGCGTTCAGAATTGTCTCACAACGGCAGACAACTGGTAGAAACAGAATTCACTTGGGATATTGCCGGTAAAAGCTATGAACAAGTTTGTCTTGCGAGAAGTAATACTAATTCGTAATTTGTTATGACGCTCCTACGTCACTTCGTCATGCCCCTATATCAGCTATCGCACTACAGTAACTGGTGTTCCCATATTAACCTGATAGAATAGTTCTCTAACATCGTTGTTGTACATCCGAATACAACCGTGTGAGGCAGCCTTACCTACTGAATCAGGATTAGGGGTACCGTGAAAGCCAACCCAATTTTTACCGTTTGTCCAAAATCCAATCCAGTATTTGCCAAGTGGGTTTTCAGGATCTCCTCCTGGGATAGCCTTACCTGTAAAAGGGTTTATCCAAGTAGGATTTTCTAACATTGTACGTACTCGGAAATTACCAATTGGGGTTTCCCAGTTTTGGCGACCTACTGCTATGGGATAACTTTTAATTCGGATTTTTCCTCGATAGAGGGTTACTCGACGGTTGCGAAGGCTGATTTCTAGATGAAGTGGTTGAATAGGTTGAATAATTAAATTATTAATATTAGCCGTTTGAGAGACTAAATTTTTGGTTGAAGTACGAGAAAGAACTCTTAGTTCAAAAGCTAAGGATATAGCTGGATTAAAATTTAATCCAGATGCACAAATAAAAATAACTAATTTATCTAATTGCTTGAACATTTTAAAGCTTTAAATTCTGTTTATCAATATTTTAGGTTCTTCATTACTTGTTATGCTAAAAACAACACTTGATTTTAAAGATAAATCCCTAATTTTAGTTTGAAGTTTAGCGTAACACCTACGGAAGAGCCATATTTGGCTACCAAATTAATTATCAATTGTTTAATTTTTGAGCTTATATGCTGTGTAATTATTTGAGTAATTATCCTGATGAACAGAATAAAAAAATTGTAGGTTGGGTGAAGCAAAGCGCAACCTAACAAAGCTATGAAAATGTTGAGTTACTCTGCGGGAAGCCCCTTCTCTACGAGATGCTCCGCGAACGGGTCTACCTTCTTCAAACCCACTTACTTCTCCCTTGGCGCTAGCCTTTCCCTTTGGGAGAAGGGGAGACACTACGGGAAGAAGTCGGGAAACCGCAAGGGCGCAGTGGCTCCCCAACCTACACAACTTAAGCTTTTTAGCGCTAACCAAAGCGTATTGAAATAGAAATAGCCATTTCGTAAGCAAGGTAAAAGAAAATCGTCAAAAGTAGTTGCAGTAGAAATCAAATCAATTGACAGGGTATCTCATCTTTTCTACTGCATTTACTCTTAATAACAGTCATTATTTGAAATTATCTAACTAGAGGCAACAAGCTTAACAAGTTCTCTAGTCTGGTATCGTATTTGGCTAAGAAATTACCATAGCGCTCTTACACCTCCACCAGTGTTTTGTCTCCCTGTAGTGTTGTTACCTCCTGTATTGTCCTGCGTTCCGGTAGTGCCATTATTTGGATATTGCTGCGTTCCGGTAGTGCCATTATTTGGATATTGCTGGGTTCCACTAGTACCATTATTTCGATACTGCTGGGTTCCGGTAGTGCCATTATTTGGATATTGCTGGG
>NZ_JAVRCI010000043.1:0-59109 GCF_034530835.1 Nostoc sp. DedQUE12b
TTTCAAGACTTTGAGCAATCAACACTGTCCTAATCTGTGTGACTACGGCTATACTAATACCAAAATATATAGTGAAGAATTTAATAGCCCTGGTGTTGAGGTTTGTAGTTGCGTAAATGTCCGCTCATTTCAGTTCATCCTTTGCGTCATTTGGCTCAAATATTAGAATATAATTTGCATCACGAAGATTCGCAATGACCGCATCATAGTAAATATTAAAATGTCCTATAAAAGTTCTCTGGCGGCTATCATCCGCAGGGATCTGAAGTGATTCATAGCTACTTTTCAAAGGTTAATCACCAGAACACCTTCAATATTTAATAATTTAAAGATAAAAACCGTTAAATTTTCTTTGTCAAGTTTTTGGTAAAAAAAGACGGTAGGATTCGCTGTCTAACAGAATTCTGAAACCCAGCCACATCAGCACGAAGGGGAAAATCTTGCGAGCATAACGGCTGAGTACCAAAGCAATACCAGGTAGACGAGTTAAATTATAGGACGTAAACAGCCAGCAGCAAACAATGAAATAGCAAACTGGTACGATTACAGTGAGATTTTGGATTGAGCTAGTGGCAAACAGGGGGATATAGATCCCAAGATTGTTGCCACCGTTAGAAATTGTTACTGAGGAGACGCGATAGGTTTGGGGATCGCGGATTAAGTCCCAAAGCGATCGCTTTCTGGAATCAAATCCTTTAAATTTAGAGTTTCTTTTTAGATTAGCTGACTTATCTTCGTCTGAATCATCCTTATTCAAGTTGAACAAATTGTTCAAGCCAATGAGTATCGGCAGAATTCCCAGTAAACCTGTCCAAGTTGACGGAATTGCTAGACCGAGTAAGAAACCAAGTAAACTTACAATTACTAATGCCGTGAATCCTATAATTTCACCAACCACAACGTGCTGAGGACGAAAAGTCCGATTAACCTCACTGAAGAAAGCAGTCAGATAAATATTGTCGTCAAACGTTGTCGCCACAGCAGTAGCTAGCCCGATCTTAATTGTTGCAATTAACCAATCCATCACCATTCCTCACTCAACACCTATCTCATGAACGACACTAGCGATCGCTCAACCTTTGTAATCAGCCCTACAATATCGAGAAATATTGACGCGAGTTTCGCGAATCGGGTATGACTCGACTTCTTATTTCTTCAACTTAGTTATTTATCGTACAAAATTACACAGTAAAACTACCCGTAGTGGGAATAATGCGTTACGCTGCACTTTTCTTAAATGCTTTAGGCCATACACGCCCTACAAATAAAAGATTTGCATAAGTCCTAATAATATATAAATAGCCCCAAAAAGTCTAACATTCTGGCTGTATTCTCGTATATAAGCCGCCATTCATTGCAAGCATCAACAAAGGAGTCATTATGATTAGCCGTTTGATTGATTTTGTGCGTAGATGCACAGGTCAAAATATCTTACGGTCGCTCAGATCAGCCACTCGGAGATCGGCTACCTACAGGTTTGCAGTTCGATTTTGCCTGGGACTTGTCTCGATTTTGGTTTTGACTCTAATTTTTGACAGTTATGCTGTTGCCGCTTCTGAATCTGGCAATCAGCTTTCCACTCTCGTGAATCAGTTTAAACTACCCAAAAGCTCCATAATTCAGTTACTGGAAGCTGTGGGACTGTTTATGGGGGGGATAATTTTCTGTGTAGTTTTGGATCGCTGGTTTTCTAACCGTCCCGATCGCTCTAGCAATACGCCCTTAGCAGAGCAAGCACGGCGACTCAAGCAACTCAAAATAGGATATCCAGAGGGAATGACAAATCTGGAAGTTCTCCGCGCTCAAGGCTTGCTCGAAACGCGTTTGCAACCTTATGGGCTGAGTGTCACCTGGACAAGTTTTTTATCAGCCTCTTCTCTGATAGAAGCACTCAGCAACGGGACGATTGACTTCTGTGGTGGCGGTGGTACGGCCAGCATCTTTTCTCAAGCGGCGGATCACGTATTTGTGCGGGTGGCTAAGGAAAAATATACCGCTCCCAAAGGTCAAGCGATTCTAGTACCAGAAGATTCGCCGATTCAGACGTTGGCTGACCTCAAGGGTAAAAAGATCGCTTTTGACAAAGGCTCAAGCGCCCATTATGTGCTTGTGCGATCGCTGGCAAAAGTCGGCCTCGATTTTAGTGACATTGAACCAGTTTATTTGACACAACCGGAGGCGCTGCCCCGATTCCGCCGAGGTGAAATCGATGCTTGGGTGATTTGGGTTCCCTATACAGCTACTCTTGCCCGAAGCGCTTACCCAGGGCGATCGATTGCAGATTTAGAGAGCATATTTGGTGACAAAGCCTCTGTGGAAGTTCCGACTTATTACTACGCGATTCCAGAGCTAGTACGCGACTATCCCGACCTACTCAAGGTGATTTTAGAAGAGGTAAACGAAGCTGGAGCTTGGGCTAAGAGACAGGAATTAGAAGCGGTTCAACGAATGGCAGAACACCATGAAATCGATCCATCTATTGTCGGAACTTTACAGCAACGTAGCGCCGAACGCGCCATCATCCCGATTGACGACCAATCGCTCACTGCTCTACAGCATCAGGCAAATATATTTAGAGATTTAAATCTGATTCCTGAGCGGGTAAATGTGAAAGATGGAACCTATAGCTTACAGACTAAGCAAAACTGGACTTATTAATCTAACACTGACAATTTAGTAGAGTTTTGCTGACAAATCGTTACGTTTTAAACGCAGAGGGACACAGAGTTTTTTTTAAGCGAAATTCTCTACTCGCGTGTTCAAGATATTGTCTGGCTATCTGAGCCGAATGCTTGCTCTGTAAGCCGAAATTTAAAGTTCTTGACGTGTCGGACGGATGATGATTTCATTCACATCAACATCACTGGGTTGCTCAATGGCGTATGCGATCGCACGGGCAATGGCATCTGCATCAATGGCGATCTCATAAAGTTGATTAATTCCCGCTGCTGTGTCTGTATCGGTAATCGTGTTAGCCAGCTCGGTGGCAACAGCTCCTGGTGAGATATTAGTCGAACGGATTTCACCATTTGACTCTAACCGCAGCCCTTCAGAAATCGCCCGCACTGCGTACTTAGTGGCACAGTAGACTGCTGATCCCGCAAACACCTTATGTCCGGCGACTGACGATAGGTTAATGACGTGACCAGACTTTTGCTGACGCATAATTGGTAACACGGCAGCAATCCCATAAAGGACGCCCTTGATGTTCACATCGATCATCCGATCCCATTCCTCCACCTTTACTTGGTCGAGGGGAGAAAGCGGCATTAACCCGGCATTATTGATTAGCACGTCGATCCGGCTGTATGTACTCAAAGTTTCCTTGGCTAAGGCTTCCACCTGTGCGCGGTCTGCTACATCTGTGACTTGATAGGTTGCAGTCCCTCCTGATTTAGCGATCGCTGCAACCAAATCTTTGAGCCGATCTTCGCGTCTGGCAGCCAGCATCAGTTTAGCTCCACTAGCAGCAAGTCGCTTCGCAGTTGCCTCACCTAACCCACTGCTGGCTCCGGTGATGATTACCACTTTGTTTTGAATCTCAGACATATTTATTGCTGGGGATTATTGAGTATGACTCGTGAAACATGGGTGCTGTTTCAGATGAACTCAGCATTATTTAACCATATCAATTAGTTTGTATACGCGATCGACGTTTTTGTATCGGCAACATAACTAATCCGAACCGCTATCATCACGCCATTTGAGTTCTGTCCCATTAAAACTTCAGTTGGTGAGTTGAAACCATCTCATAAACTGAAATTTTATCTACATACCAAGAGGTATTGCTTCACCGTTCTTTGCCGCTTTTGCGAGTAAGTCACGGACTTCTTCATCGGTAGTTTGAGGAAAGCTTTCGTACCAAAGACCAACGCTCTGAAAAGGGCTGGGTTTGGAGATGCAAACGATTTCGTCTACCTCAGTTTCTAGCTCTTGGCAAGTTTCAGGTGCAGCCACAGGCACAGCAATCACAATCTGAGCAGGTTGCTGTTTTCGCACAGTTACAACAGCAGCCCACATCGTTGCACCAGTGGCTAAACCATCATCTACTAAGATGACTGTACGTCCTTGTAAATCTCTTAAGGGGCGATTTTGGCGATAAAGCCGTTCCCGCCGCTCTAACTCCCGTTCTTCTTGTAGCGCCACTCTGGCAATTACTTCATCGGATATCTTCACCAGGCTGATAATATATTTATTGACTATCCGCACACCACCAGAAGCGATCGCTCCCATCGCTAGTTCTTCTTGATCGGGTACACCCAATTTACGTACCACTAAAACATCTAAGGGGGCATTTAACGTTTTGGCAACTTCAAAGGCGACGGGTACACCACCCCTTGGTAGCCCTAACACCAGAACATCTGGGTCGTTAGCATAAGCGATTAACTCCTTAGCCAAAACTTGACCCGCAAACCTGCGATCTTTAAATAGCATGGTGTAATATTCCTAATTAGTTTTCAAAAAAATAAATAAATATTTACATACATTTGTTATTGGCTATCAACCCCGAACAATGGAGCAATGGAGCAAATTCCAAACTTGTTGTTATAGTTCAGATGTTCTGAACTGATCTTAGAAAGCTAAATATTCCCTGTCCTCCACTAAGGGAGCGACATCTTCAATCCACAGTTCTATCAAACGGGTGAGTTAGCTTTAATCCAACAAGATTTCTGCATCTTGTGTTGAGACTATTTTACTACTCCACACTCAATATCCCTCCCCAGATGGCTTGTTGAGAAGAGACGGTGATACAGTTAACTCTCACTGTAGGGGGTTTACCGCTGTAGGTAACTGGTGTTAGCGTGAAGCAAAGTTATAGTGCGACCACAGGAGAAAAGTGACATGGAAAACCTAATGTTTAAGTAGGGGCGCATTTGAAAACTGCTATAAGTTTTGCCACTTGCTAACATTTACTGTTAGACTTTTGCTGAGTATTTTTTTTACTGGAAACTCAGAAAAAATTACTTACCTCCTAGCAGATGCAAAAATCTATAAAAATCCGGTGATAATTCAATTGTTAATTCTTCGCTTGTCCCCTATTACTGGCATTGTGTTAATATTATCTTTACATTATCTCTCAATTGTGAATATCAGATAATGCACCATCTGCTTGTTCGTTATATAATGCTTAATATTACAGAGACAAGTCATCAAAGTTACCCAATTAACACTTTTGAATAAAAATTAATAGGGTAGAATCACTGAATATGCTTGAAAATAAAAAGAAGGGTGTTTTTAATGATCGGCTTAACCAATTCAGAAAACGGCATAGTTAGCAGCACAGCAGCTACTAAGAGGCTGGCAAGGGCGATGATGGTTTCTGGTGGACAGTTTTCACTCTTATTGGCTTGTTGTAACAGTGTTCAAAAGCAGGAGCAAGTGTTGAATTTGCTAACAGAATTTTCATCAGCAGATATCCACGAAATTTTGCTCTCACCTACTGATGATAAATTATACACAGCTATTAGAAGTAAAATTGGTACTACTCAACCAGAAGCTCTGATGATACGAGGCTTAGAATCTGTAGTGGCAATTAACCAACTTATTATTAGTACCAATATCATGCGAGATGAGTTTCGGAAACAGTTTCACTTTCCTTTAGTCTTGTGGGTCAATGATGAAATTCTGCGTAAGTTAGTTTGGCTAGCACCCGATTTCAAAGACTGGGCAGCTAGTACTATTAGATTTGATGTACCTAATAATCAGTTAATTGAATCTGAACAACAACCCATCAGCGCTTAATATTGCCCGAAATTACTTTCAAAATCTTATATATGCTAGGTTGAGCCGAGCAAAACCGAAGCTCAGGTTCTGTGACATTCTTTTCTAAAATTACTTTTATTTAACCCTCTCTTATCAAAGTGAGCTAAAAGCTCCTGAAAGCTATTTTTAAAATTAGAAGATGGTAGATGTGTCGAGTGTGTTAGTTCAAACGTATTTGCTTTTTTCTTATCCCTTGTCTCATCAATAATTAGTATTATTGGACGACATTGAAGTATATATAATATTAAACCTAATCTTTGCCTCCTTAATTCTTTTACATCCAGGGTGATTCTGGTAAAAAATAGTGTAATGGTTGATGATTATCTAGCCCTACAATTTTCGCGATTTCCGTTAGAGTTTTACGTTCCCGACTCAATAGCAGGGCTGTTTCATTGTCCCAAAGAGCTTTAAAAATCAAGGGTTCTAGCAATTAAAAATTAGACCTCTTGCATAAATCAAAAATAAAGACCTTCACCCCGCATTTGCTAACGCCAACGCTTCCCTCCCCAAAGCATCGCTACGGTGTACACACAAGTCGAAAAAAGCTTGATTTTCCATTGTTTTCTCGTTGATCTCGTTCCCATGAAGAGCATGGGAATGCCTGATTTAGAGGCTCTGCCTCCAGTCAGATATTGAGTCTCTGACTCAATGAATGCATTCCCAGTCTCCGACTGGGAACGAGGAAAAACAGGAAAGTCTTATCAAGCTAGGTTTTTAGGACTTGTGTGTACACCGTAGCCAAAGCATCGGGGAGAGGTTGGAGGTGGGGTATTAGGGACTTTTGCAAGAGACTCCATGAGCTGCGCTCACAAGGAACAATGAAAATGATCTGGGAACGATTTTGCGTTGTTTCAGCCTCTATTTTCAAGGCAGGTCTTATTGATTGTTTTGTTATCAGGGTGCCGATAAAATGAACTATTTTACTGATATTTAAGTGCTTAAATGTTCATCTCATCGTTACTCTGACTTACAATTTCCTCGCTAACGATCTTGACAAATCCTGTTTGAAATAGGATGAATCACCCCTCTCACTCAATAGGGATTTGAATCAATCCGTCCCCTTTTGACACTCCTGAGATAGTACCCAGAAGTTGGTCTGTTTCTTAAGTTGAAGGTGTCGCCACTGCGAACTTTCCAAATTTTGTAATTGGAAAAGGTCAAAGGCTTTCGAGGTTCGCATACTTCTGGCAGATGATTGCCAAGTACAAAGTATGCTGCACCTCTACCCATAACTTTCACTAAACCATTTTTATCCACAAGAACCGACGTACTTTCACTAACCGCTATACCTAAAACACTGCTAGATACACCATCCTTAATTTGACGGGCAATGAAAGTCATAATTCGACCCATTCTTTCCCGTCTGTCAAAGTGTGTATCTACGATAGTTCCCTTCAAATTACTCCAATTGAAAAAATTGTAAGTAAAAGTAATGTCTCGGTAGGGATCTTCGAGTGCGTCTCTAGTTTCAATGCCTTTTTCGGAAGAAGCGCAAGCATCATAGACACAATCACTTTGGATCATTGCACCTGCACTAGTGCCACCAATACCACCTCCCTTCAGGTAAACTGACTTCACGGCAGCCTCAAGTTTGGTATCTTTCCAGTTGCGGATGTATTGACATTGATCCCCGCCAGCAAAGAAAACTACATCAGCATTTCGGATTTTTTCATAAATCTCAGCTTTGTTTGCCTCTTGTCTATCCCTAACCAGAAGAGTTTCCACAAAATTTACGCCCTTCATGGCATAAATTAGCCGATTGTAATCGTGATTACCATTAGTGCGGAGAACTACAACATTAACTTTAGTGCTGGAGTTACTACCTCCCCTAACTTGGTTAATCATCCACTGAATAGCATCATCGACATCGGGGCCTCCTCCACCCAAACTCAAGACTGGACCCGCTAAAGAGGGACGGACATCAAAGGAGCCAGAGGTGGAGGGGCGAACATCAACAGTATCACCCAGGAAGAAGCGTTTCCAGCTTGCAATAAAACGGGTTATTAGGAAGGTTCCCATCTTCAACAACTTGATTCCTGTACTTTTCAAGCGCCTTGCTATGCTTGGGAATGCCTTTGTCATACTAAACTTCTAGAGCAAACTGCAATTATTGCTAGGCTGTGACGCATTTTAATTGCTTATTTATTCGTGAAATTTGTCCTTTGTCATTAGTCATTTATCAGTTGTTGTGAATAACCAATTGACTTAGGACAGTTTTAACGAAAAATGTGCAATTTAGATGCGCACTAGCTTAACTGTGGCACTAGATCGGGTGGAATTTCCAGCGTACAGACCTTGTACTGTTTGTTAACGCAAAATAACGCAGAGTAATCATTAATTCTCTGCGTTACTGTGCAAAAATCTCTACATTGCTTGTAGCGTTTAATTCTGGCCAGATGAAATTTAAAATAGATTAGGTATTGGTTGTCACTGTCCAGATGCTTCCGTAGTTGCTGGGAATAGTTACCCAATATTCTGAACAACTGGCAACGCCGATTAAATTGTTTTCACCATTTAGTTGCAGCAGTACCAGTTGTAAACTTATCAAAGGTTGATTAAGGATTTATGCAAGTTCAAATAAAATTTTAGCTCCCCAACTTCTTGAAGAAATCGGGGAGCTATATTACCAGGGTATTTGCGATCGCTCTTGCACAACTTGCTGATATACTTGCTCTGTTTGCTTGGCGAGTTTCGGCCAGCTAAAGCGGCGCTCTAAATCCTCATAAGCGTTATCCACCAGCCATTGACGATAACCTGGATTTTTCAGCACTTCCAAAATTCCCCAAGCTAAAGAATCGGGATTGTTCACCCAAGTGACAATGCCTGTTTTGGTATGTTGCACTACTTCTGGAAAACCACCAGTATCAGAAACTACTACAGGTACGCGAGAAGCAAAGCTTTCTAAAGCCACAATTCCAAAGGGTTCGTAAAGACTCGGAAAAACCGCACAGTCAGCGACAGTTTGAAATTTATCTAAGTATTCATCGGAGAGAAAACCGGTAAAATAGCAATGATGCCAAATGCCTAAATCCCAGGCTTGGCGCTTGAGATGGTCAGTATTGCCACCACCAACGATTACAAATTTCACGTTACCTCCCATTTCTGAAAGGATTTTGGGTGCGGCATTAAGTAATATAGGTACACCTTTCTCGTAGGTCATACGACCGAGGTAATAAACTATTTTCTCTTCGTCTGCGGCAAATTGGCGGCGAAAATCCAGAGCATGAAAATCTGTATGATGCTGTTTCTTTTCGGCTCGGATACCGTTATAAATGACATCGATTTTGTCCCAAGGACTGTAGAGCGCTCGTTCTACTTCTTGGCGCATATAGTCGCTACAAACAATAATCCGCCACGCATTGTAAGCTAGCAAGATTTCTTTGCCATTTATATAACCTTGGATATCTGTGTGAATACCGTTGTAGCGTCCGTATTCAGTAGCATGAATTGTGGCAATTAGTGGTATTTTAAAATTATGCTTGAGAGCGATCGCAGCATCTGCGACTAACCAATCATGGGCATGAATTAAATCAAAGGGCCCTTCTTCTAAAATCAATTTACCACCGTGATCTCCCATACTCAAGTTGAGATTCACTACCCAGTGGAAAAAGTCGTTACTATATGCCACTGGCACTCGATGTATCTTTACTCCTTCAACAACCTCATACATCGATGCGTGACCAAACTCAGCTGTAATCAGGTGAATTTCATGTCCTAGCTTTACCAGTTCCGGGTACAACTCCGCCACATGTCGCGCAATTCCTCCAATAATCCTTGGTGGAAACTCCCAACTCAGTACCAATATCTTCATCTACTAGACTCCCCAACACTTTATAAATATCTAACAAACTACATTTACCTAAAAATACAAGTCTGGCCAATGTAGTGAGTACTTTTACTAAAATTTTTAGATTTTTTAACAGTGATTTTGTTAAAGGTTATCAACTGTAGGCTAATGATAAAAAGCAAGGTATAGTAATAATTCGTAATCAGAACAATTGAGCCTCCCCTTCGCAACTCAGGTGTCAAGAAGGGACAACGACGGAAACGGCATGAACTCGATCGCGTCCTTGCTGTTTGGCTACATAAAGTGCTTTGTCTGCTGCATTAATCAAGTCTGGCGGCGAAATTTCGCAATTTGGCACAATGCTAACAACGCCTAGACTAACCGTAACACGATCGCACACGCGAGACTGAGCATGGGGAATGGCTAAGTCGCGCACTGCTTGTCGAATAGTTTGCGCTACATAGATTGCTCCTTGAATCTCTGTATTAGGCAGAATGATAGCAAATTCTTCTCCACCGTAACGAGCGACTAAATCGGCTGGACGCTTAACAATATTTTTGAGGGCACTTGCTAATTGCCGCAAACAATCATCCCCTCCTAAATGACCATAAGTATCATTGTAGAGTTTAAAAAAATCGACATCGAACAAAATTAAAGACAGTGACAATTGCTCGCGTTTGAGTCGCTGCCACTCAGTTTCAAGATACTCATCAAATCGGCGGCGATTGGCTATTTGAGTCAAACCATCTAGAGTAGCTAATCTTTGTAATTCTTCATTGGCAGTTTGCACTTGCTGGTAGAGTACTGATTGATGAATAGCGATCGCTACTTGACTAGCCAATTGCTGCAACAAATTCACTTCAAATGCTTGCCAATAACGAGGTGCAGTACACTGGTGAGCAATAAGTAAACCCCACAGATGCTCTTCATTCAAAATCGGCACTATTATAGCCGCCTTAACTTGATAGAGTTGTAATAACTCAAAAACCTCGGCTGAAAAATCAGATTTCTGAATATTATGAAAGACTTTAGGTAATCCTTGGTAATAGTCGCTAAAATCTTGTTTGAGCGAAAATGGATGCATTGTCAGTTCTAATCTCTGAGGATAGTCATCACCCACTGATTTTGCCGCAAAATTCCCACTTCCGTCAGATTGTAACTGATAGATAGCTACGGAATCTGAACCTAAACACTGGCGAATACTATTTACTGTTGTATTCAGAACCTCCTCCAAATTCAGTGATTGCCGAATCTGTTGAGTGACTTCAGTAATTAACCGTTCTCCCTCTGCTTGCTGTCGCAACATCACTTCAGCTTCTTTACGAGTACTAATGTCTTCTACCGAACCAAGAATCTGCGTTGGAGTGCCGTTAGCATCTCTGGTAAATACGACTTCTCGTGTATTTAGCCAACGCCACTCTCCATTTTTGTGTCGGAATCGGTATTCAGTGGAAAGTACTTCATTGTCGTTCAGGTTGACGAAGCGATTCGCTATGTCATTGCAGAGGTATCGGTCGTCTGGATGAAAGCAATTCATGAACCACTGCGGATCTGCGTTACAAAATTCCTCTGGAGAGTAGCCTAAAATATTCACACTTTTCTCGTTAAGATAAATGCTTGTTCCTTTTAAGAGGTCAAATAGATATAAAATATGCGGTACGGTATTAGCAACCTTTTGTAAAAAGTTTTGACTCGAGCGCAATGCCTCTTCAGCTTTGTGGCGTTCCTGAAGCGCTACTTTATATGCAGTAATATCTCGTCCCTCTGAGATCAGTAGGGTAATATACCCAGTTTGATCGAGTATAGGACGCAGTGAGAAATCAATCGCGATCGCTTGACCATCTCTACCTACAATGTCAACTTCATAGCGAATCGATTCACCATTAGCAGCAGATGCGATCGCAGTTTTTAATTGCTCTTGAGTATTTAGAGAAATTCTCCACCACTTTGCTTCCCAAAAAGGCTTGCCAACTACTTCTTCTCGATTAATCCCAGCAAAGTCCAGTGTTGTTTGGTTGATTTCTAATACAATTCCATTTGGCTGAAGCAATCCGATAAACTGAATAGTTTGATTGAAGATCGCCCGAAATTTTTGCTCATTTTCACTTAAAGCTTGTTCTACCAGTTTGCGATCGGTAATATCTCGTCCAACAGATTGAAGTTCTACAATCGCACCTTGGTCATCAAATATCCCTCGAACAATCCACTGCGTCCACCGTACTCCTTGGCAAGCTACAACGCGATTTTCAATTGTGATAACGGGATTTTCTAAGCTAATGGAATTTACCAGACTAAAAACACGTTCTTGGTCTTCCTCAAACACAACAGGTTTGTAGTGCTGACCGATAATTTTGTCTCGCTCCAGTCCAAAAAATCGACGGTAAGCTTCATTGATAAAGGTAAAAGTGCCATCTGGTAAGCCTCTAGCAATCAATTCTGTTTGATCTTCTAGGATGGTACGATAAAGTTCTTCGCTCTCTTGTGCTTGTTTGCGTAAACAAAGCTCGTCATAGACATCGCTAATATCCAATACTAAACCCTGAAGTAGCTGAGTTTGTCCATCGGCACAAAAAACGAGATTGGCTTGGTTTCGTACCCAAATTGTTTTGCCATCGCGCCTAATCATCCGATACTCAATCCTCAAAGGCTCTCCGGTAGCGATTGTAGTATTTACAGCTTGCCAAAGGCGATCGCGATCGTTTGGATGAGTGTAATCTAACCAACTATTGAATAAACCAGAATTCCAATCTTCGGGAGCAATGCCCAATAATTGTTGCAGTTGCGGACTAATATAGGCTTCATTTGCAGTGGTATTAATCGGTGAGATATATACAACGCCCGGAATTTGTTCTACTAGAGTGCGATATTTTCGCTCTGCCTCAGAGAGTTTTTCTTGGGCCTGCTTGCGACTCATGATATTTTGGGTAGTGGTATAAAAGTAGTGATTTTTCTCTTGTCAGTCCTTATCTAGCAAGGGTTTCAGTTTCTGCTATCACTATATATTTACCACTACCTTAGAAAATATACCAACAGCAAGTTACCACTATTTCTGAAAAGATGCTGGAATTTTTCACTTTCCTTGTGGTCTGGGAAATGGGTTTGCGGGTAAAGGATGCATTCAAAACCTTTCCCCTTTCCCCTTTACCCTTTCCCCTTTAACCGAACCGTTTGTTTTTGAATAAACACTCTTAAATTAGCTTTGATCCAAGCGCAGTACTGCCATAAAGGCTTCCTGGGGTACATCTACAGTACCTACAGATTTCATCCGCTTTTTACCTTTTGCTTGCTTCTGCAAAAGTTTTTTCTTCCGACTGATGTCACCACCGTAGCATTTGGCTAGCACATCTTTCCGCAAAGCGGGGATGTGTTCGCTGGCAATAACTTTACTACCAATAGATGCCTGAATTGGCACTTTGAATTGATGGCGGGGAATTAGTTCCTTGAGTTTTTCTGCCATCGCCCGCCCGACGTTGTAAGCTTTATCCCGATGCACAATCATCGCCAAGGAATCGACGGGATCGCCGTTAATCATGATATCCAACTTCACCAAAGGATTTTCACGGTAGCCAATGATGTGATATTCCATACTGGCGTAACCGCGCGATCGCGATTTCATCTGGTCAAAAAAGTCAGTTACAACTTCCGCCAAAGGTAGCTCATAAGTAAGGGTGGTTCGTCCTTGGGCGAGATATTTCATATCTTTGAAGATGCCCCGACGATTTTGTGACAACTCCATCAAGGTGCCAACATAAGTTTCCGGGGTAATCATCTCTACTTGGACGTAGGGTTCTTCAATTCTTTCGCGATCGTTGGGAGAAGGTAAACGGCTAGGATTATCGATGTACAGTTCCTCACCTTTGACAGTAATCACCTTATAAACCACCGAGGGGGCTGTAATGATTAAATCCAGGTTATATTCTCGCTCTAGACGTTCCTGAACAATTTCCATGTGCAGCAAACCCAAGAATCCGCAACGGAAGCCAAACCCCATCGCGCTGGAAGTTTCGGGTTCGTAGTGTAGGGCTGCATCGTTGAGTTCCAGCTTTTCCAAGGCTTCCCGCAAATCTTCAAATTGATCGGCATCAATGGGGAACATCCCACAAAAAACCATTGGGTTCGCTTCTGCGTAACCTGGTAAGGGTGACTCTGCTTTCGCCTTACTGAGGGTAATTGTGTCTCCTACCCGTGCATCAGCTACAGCTTTAATTGCCGCTCCCAAATAGCCTACTTCCCCAGCGTGCAGTTCATCAACTTGCTTTTGAGTCGGAGAAAGAACGCCTAATTCATCAATTTCAAATTCTTTACCCGATGCCATTAAATGGATGCGATCGCCTTTTTTCACGGTGCCATCCATCACCCGGAAATACACAATTACTCCCCGGTAACTGTCATAATAGCTATCAAATATTAACGCTCGTAAGCGTTCATTTATCGTATTTGGCGGTGGCGGTATCCGCTCGACAACTGCTTCTAAAATCTCATCAATCCCAATTCCTTCTTTAGCAGAAGCTAGAATTGCCCCACTGCAATCTAGACCGATAATTTCTTCAATTTCGCCAATTACCCGTTCTGGTTCAGCCCCCGGCAAATCAATTTTATTCAAAACCGGGATAATTTCCAGGTTATTCTCTAACGCTAAATATACATTAGCCAAAGTTTGCGCCTCCACACCTTGGGACGCATCTACTACCAATAGCGCTCCTTCGCAAGCAACAAGAGAGCGGGAGACTTCATAAGAGAAATCCACATGCCCCGGAGTGTCAATTAAGTTCAGTACATATTGCTGACCATCTTTAGCTGTGTAGTTCATTCGGGCAGCTTGCAGCTTAATTGTAATGCCGCGCTCCCGTTCCAAATCCATATTGTCGAGAAACTGTTCTTTCATCTGTCGGTCTTCAACAGTGCCAGTAGCTTGTAGCAAGCGATCGGCAAGGGTTGATTTCCCGTGGTCGATGTGAGCAATAATACAAAAATTGCGAATGCGAACTGCGGGAACGTCAGTCATATACTATCTTTGCCTTAGCAGCAACCAAAGTTAAAAGGGCAATTTACTTAATGTATTTTAATGCTTTCTTTGCCAAGACGCTCTGCTTTTAGTGCTGAGTGCTGAGTGCTGAGTGCTGAGTGCTGAGTTAGGAGTGAGGAGTGAGGAGTTAAGAGTTATTATTCCCCTGCCTCCTGCCCATCTTCACTACATCTTCAACTTTCGATCTAAATAGGTGGACATTTAAGAATATTATGAAAGTCTATTTGTCGCTGCTAGTATTCAACAGCTAGGAGCGTACAATAAATGTAAATAAGTACATGTAGGGATCGTGTGGGGATCGTGGGCAATTGCAACTAGTAATTGCTCATAATCGCTGGTTCATCGGCAAAACTTCTAGAGCCATTGTCTAGTCAGTTATATGAAAAATGCGATTTAAAACTTAAAGCTGTTACTTTGGTGCTATTTCAGGGAAGTATTTAACTGTGCCCTTGAAAATTTTTCAGCGAATTAGCCCAAATAATGAATATAACTACTTTACAAAGCTTTAGACAAAACCAATTCAAAGCATTCAGAGTATATAAACCTATGAATATGAGAGAGAAAACTACCAAAGCGGAAAATACACCAGCCGATAAGGTAGAAATTGCTGTCCGCCTAGACTCCGAGTTACTAGAGCAAATTCAGCATCTCACCAATGACCCAAGTAAAGTAATTGAGGTGGCGATTCGCCAGTGGTTACGGGGTGAACTCCTTAGAGATGACGAACTAACGCGTACACCTGTGCGTACTCCTGTTCCTCCTCGCGGTGAATGGAACGATTAACGCCATTGCCATTATTTAACTGTCAATGCAAGTTAAAAAAAGTAAAGTTTGCCAATCTGGTTTTCAGAACACCAAAAAATACCCCATCAAACGCAAAAAAGCTGTAAAAATTTATGTATAAATTTCAGCGGCTTTAGTAAAATTACGGTCGGATACCCTTTGTCTATCCAACTCAATTAATGACTATTACTGCCAATTCCCAATTGTCAAATGTATTTTCCCAAAATCTGGAATCTATTACCAGTAAGACTGATGGCTCATTACCAACTCTAGGAGCCGAGTTAGTTTATACACAAGATGGGGCAGGGCGCTATCTGACCTTTTGTTGGCAGTACAGCGAACTCCTGGGGTTAAATACTGAAAAAATAGTTGACGAGCTGAACCAGACTCAAACCTTTGCCCCAGTGGATAAGGTTAGTTATTTGGAACGATTGCACCGAATTTTGACAAGTTTGGTGCCAGAAAGGTTTCAATGTTGGTTTAGCTATCAGAAAGAATTATTTGAGTTGGACTTAGCGATCAGTCCGATTATGCCGAGTTTGGGAACCACTGCCACTACCGTTTTAGTGATGGGACGCTTAATACAAGCGACACTCAACAAAAAACAAGCGCGCGTGGCATCAAAAACGCCCACACAAATAGAGTTGGCTTTGCGATCGCAGCAACACCAAAAATTGGTAAATCGCATTACCAGAAATATTCGCCGGACATTAGATTTAGATATTATTTGGCAGCAAACAGTTGACAGTTTGGGGAAAGCACTGCGGCTAGAACGCTGCATTATTTGTCCTTATCAGCCCTCAAGCTCAAAAGTGCAGGTGAAGGCTGAGTATCGCCAGCCAGAACTCAAATCAATGCTTGGCTTGGATATAGATATAGCTTCTGAGCCTGCCTTTGCTCAAGCCTTGGCAACCCTAGAACCAGTTACGATGGAAGTGCCTGGATACAAAGAGTCTGGGCGGCAGAAAACTTTAGTAGTTGCGACTTGCTATCAAGATCAAGCTAATGGATTGGTTGCCTTGAATTGGCAGGATGAATGCTATACATTAACAGAATCGGAATTAGAACTGGCAAAAGAAGCAGCAGATCAATTGGGAACTGCGATCGCTCATGCTACTTTATATGAAGAATTAGAAATAGCGCGTCAAAAAGCCGAAGAAGCTTCCCGCCTCAAAAGTGAGTTTCTAGCTAATGTATCCCATGAAATTCGTACCCCCCTTAACGGTATGATTGGCTTTTTGAAGCTGATTTTGGAAGGGATGGCAGACGATCCAGAAGAACAAAATCAGTTTTTAGCAGAAGCTCACCACTTATCGATACATCTGCTGAATATCATCAACGATATTTTGGACATTGCCAAAATCGAAGCTGGTAAAATGGAGCTAGCTTACGCTCCAGTCAAGCTAGATGAGCTATTCAGTCATGTAGAAGGTTTCATGCGTCCCCAAGCAGAAATGAGAAACCTCAGCTTTCAGATGCAAATGCCTGCTACCTCCGATGAAATCATTGTCCAAAGCAACTACCAACGCTTACTACAAGTGATGCTCAATTTGGTAGGTAATGCCATTAAATTTACTCATGAGGGTGGCGTCACTGTCAGCGCTGATTTAGTACTCAAAAAGGCGAATTTTCAGGTGAACTTTCAAGAGCAGCAATTTCCTGGCATGGTGAGAGTACGTGTGGCAGACACTGGTATTGGTGTTTCCTTAGATAAACAAGATAAATTGTTTCAATTATTCTCTCAGGTGGATGGCTCCCGGACTCGCCAGTACGGCGGCACAGGTTTGGGACTGGCAATATCCCAAAAGCTAGTGGAGGCTATGGGCGGTGAAGTACATTTTTATAGTTTGGGCGAAGGACTTGGTTCAACAGTCACATTCACCGTGCCACTATATCAACAACCAGTCATGGTTTCGTCTAATGATAGCGACTCAACAAGTAGTGCTGAATGTTAGTCAGTAGTCATTAGTCATTGGTCATTTGGAAGATTACCAGTACTGGGTTTTGAGTTTTAAACTTGAAAGTTTTTTAGTAATTATTATTTAATAACCATATTGGGCATGGGGATTGGGAAAAAACCTTCCTTATCCGTCACCTCCTGGCGTTCTCTTCAGGACTTTAACCGCTAAAGTAGAGTAGGAGGGCTTGCACGATAAATTGTTCAGCTAATCTAATATCAAGTTGCTAAAATCAGCAGTGGTTTAGTCAAAAGTTATTAAAAACTGACACCTGACAATCTAGCGGCAATTAGATTTAGGATCGATTTAACAAAGCTGAAAAATAAAATTTTGGATAATGGTTAATGAGTAACCGCGCATTTGGCACAGAGATCATTAATGCCCCATGCCCCATGCCCAATCCCCCATCCCCAATGTCCATCATTAACTTAGCAGGTCTAAACTATGGAACTCACAATTGACAACGTTGAAACAGTCTTAGATGAAATGCGCCCTTATCTCATGTCTGATGGCGGCAATGTGGAACTAGTAGAACTCGATGGGCCTGTTGTAAAACTCCGCCTGCAAGGTGCGTGTGGTTCTTGCCCCAGTTCTGCAATGACCCTGAGAATGGGTATTGAGCGCCGCCTCAAGGAAATGATTCCCGAAATTGCAGAAATTGAGCAAGTGGTGTAAAAGTTAGGAGTTAGAAGTTAGGAGTTATGAGTTTGAATCAACTCCTAACTCCTTATTCTTAACTCCTAACTATTTCTATGTCCCATCCTCTCTACATCGCTTTTATCTGGCATCAACATCAGCCGCTGTACAAGTCCCCTGGCAGCGGCGTTTCGCTATCTCCGAGTCAGCAGTACCGTCTTCCCTGGGTACGTTTGCATGGAACTAAAGATTATCTGGATTTAGTATTGCTTTTAGAGCGGTATCCTAAGTTACACCAAACGGTAAATTTAGTTCCATCGCTGATATTGCAACTCGAAGATTATATTGCTGGTACTGCTTTTGACCCTTATCTCACAGCCAGTTTGACACCGGATGAGCAACTTACCCAGCAACAGCGCGAATTTATTATCCAACACTTTTTTGATGCTAATCACCATACCCTGATCGATCCGCATCCCCGCTATGCCGAGTTGTACCAGCAAAGACAGGATAAGGGGCAAGCTTGGTGTTTAGCAAATTGGGAATTGCCAGATTATGGCGATTTGCTAGCTTGGCACAATTTGGCTTGGATCGATCCGCTGTTTTGGGATGACCCGGAAATTGCTGCTTGGTTAAAACAGGGACGGAATTTTACTTTAAGCGATCGCCAGCGCATTTATTCCAAACAGCGAGAAATCTTGAGCCGGATTATCCCCCAACATCGGAAAATGCAGGAAGCGGGGCAGCTAGAAGTTACCACCACGCCTTATACTCACCCGATTTTACCGTTGCTAGCTGATACTAACTCCGGTCGGGTAGCTGTGCCCAATATGACACTACCGAAGCAACGCTTTCAATGGGCAGAAGATATCCCCCGCCACTTGCGGAAAGCTTGGGACTTATATAAAGACCGCTTTGGGCAGATACCTCGTGGTTTATGGCCTTCAGAACAATCAGTAAGTCCAGCAATACTTCCAGATATTATTAACCAAGGATATAAGTGGATATGCTCAGATGAAGCCGTCTTAGGGTGGACGCTGAAACACCTTTTTCATCGGGATGGGGCGGGGAATGTGGAGCAACCAGAATTGTTGTATCGACCCTATCGCCTGCAAACCGCCGAGGGTGACTTGTCAATTGTGTTTCGCGACCACAGATTATCAGACTTGATTGGTTTTACTTATGGTGCAATGCCTGCAAAAAAGGCAGCAGCAGATTTAGTGGGACATTTGCAAGCGATCGCTAAAAAGCAAAGAGATAGTCATAGCGAACAACCTTGGCTAGTTACCATCGCCTTAGATGGAGAAAATTGCTGGGAATTTTATCCCCAAGATGGCAAACCTTTCTTAGAAGCTTTATATCAAAGCTTAAGCGACGAACCCCACCTCAAACTCGTCACTGTCTCCGAATTTCTAGAAGAATTTCCAGCCACAGCCACCATCCCCGGAGGGCAATTACATAGTGGTTCTTGGGTAGATGGCAGCTTCACCACTTGGATCGGCGATCCCGCCAAAAATCGTGCTTGGGATTACTTGACAGAAGCAAGGAAAATGCTTGCAAGTCATCCCGAAGCGACGGAAGAAAATAACCCCGAAGCCTGGGAAGCATTGTATGCCGCAGAGGGTTCCGACTGGTTTTGGTGGTTTGGTGCAGGACACTCCTCAAATCAAGATGCCATCTTTGATCGGTTATTTCGAGAACATCTGTTTGGCATTTACAAGGCATTAAATGAACCTGTACCGCCCTATCTCAAGCAACCAGTGGAAATCCACGAAGCCCAGGCAAACCATACCCCACAAGGGTTTATTCATCCCGTCATCGATGGTAAGGGTGACGAACAAGATTGGGACAAAGCTGGACGCATAGAAATCGGTGGGGCGCGGGGGACGATGCATAACAGCAGTGTTATCCAGCGACTTTGGTATGGGGTAGATCACTTAAATTTCTATTTGCGGCTAGACTTTAAAGGTGGCGCTGCACCGGGACGGGATTTGCCAACAGAATTGAATTTGCTGTGGTTCTATCCAGAAAAAACAATGGTTAACAGCCCAATTCCCTTGGCAGATGTACCAGATGCAGCCCCACTTAATTACCATTTCCACCATCTTTTAGAAGTTAACTTGCTGACGCAATCGATTCAGTTTCGGGAAGCGGGAGACAATCATCAATGGTATCCCCGTTTCAGTCGCGCTCAAGTAGCTTTAAATACTTGTTTAGAGTTGGCAGTACCGTGGGCAGACTTGCAAGTTCCGCCAGATTATCCTCTGCGTCTGATTTTGGTGCTTGCAGATGAAGGGCGTTTTTCCAACTATTTGCCAGAAAATGCTTTGATTCCCATTGAGGTGCCTTAACATTTAATATTTTTGGTGTTATACCATTTCACGAAATACCTATTAGGGGCGTACATCTGTATGCCTCTACAGATAATTCATTGATGTTGCAAAGATTTTTGAAAATCATATTTAATTTTTTTAGTCTTAAATATATTTGGCTATATTCAAACTATATATTTAGACTTAGGTTTAAGAACGGAGAGGGGGGGATTCGAACCCCCGTTAAGTTTCCCTAAACAGACTTTCCAGGTCTGCGCCTTAAACCACTCGGCCACCTCTCCAGGTGTCACAAGTTACGATCATACTATAGAATCCCAGAAAATGCAAAGATAAAGAAAGATATTCTAGATTGAATCTGATAGTCCTAATCCCATAAAGCAAATCCAGATGTCCCGTACATACACAATTAAAGTTCGCGATCGCGCCACTGGCAAAACATACACCCTACAAGTGCCAGAAGACCGCTACATCCTACACACTGGCGAAAAACAAGGGGTGGAACTACCGTTTTCCTGCCGCAACGGGGCTTGCACCGCTTGTGCTGTGAGAGTGTTATCAGGAGAAATTTACCAACCAGAGGCGATCGGCTTGTCGCCAGATTTACGTCGGCAAGGTTATGCCTTGTTGTGTGTGAGTTACCCCCGTTCTGACTTGGAAGTGGAGACGCAAGACGAAGATGAAGTCTACGAACTCCAGTTTGGACGCTATTTTGCTAAGGGGAGAGTTAAAGCAGGTTTACCCCTAGATGAAGAATAAACAATTCAAAATCACCCAATTTCTAATGCCTGTGCGCCTTGGTGAGTGGGTGCGAAAAATAGCAATTTTGGCTTTTTTATTGCTGTTGGTGAGTTGCCAAGGTAAAAACCAGCTGCCAAACAATGAAGCCCAGGTGAAAGTAGCGCGGGTAGTTAGTGGGCAAAGTTTGGAAGTTTTGGGCATGGCTGAACAACCAAATTTGATTTCCCAAGTGCGGTTAGTGGGTATTGATGCACCAGATTTGCGACAGCGCCCTTGGGGGGAAGCAGCAAAAGAACAGTTAGAGAATCTAATTGGTGGTGTAGAACAATCGGTAACGCTGGAGTTTGATTTAGAAGCGAAAGACAAAATTGGGCGAACTCTAGCTTATGTGTGGAAAAATAAGGTGTTATTGAATGAAGAGTTAGTTAAACAAGGGAATGCAATGTTTGTAGGGCGATCGCCTAACCATAAGTATGACCTGCGTTTAGAACGTGCCCAACAATGGGCTAGACTCATGGGGCAAGGAATCTGGAACCCAGAAAAACCCATGCGCCTCACTCCCGCCGAGTTTCGCCGCCAAAATCTTTAATTAGTGCTGAGTGCTGAGTGCTGAGTGAGGAAGTGAAGTAGAAGAATTAATAACCAATGCCCAATGACAAATGACAAATGACAAATCTACAAATTTTTCTAGATATTGCTACAGAAGCGGCCTTAGCTGCTGGTGCTATTTTGCAAGGTTACTTGGGTAAGTTAGAAGACGCAATTATTGAAAAAGGACGCCCTGGTGATTTAGTTACTGCTGCTGATAAAGCCTCAGAGGAGTTGATTTTAGAAATTTTGCGTTGCCACTTTCCCCAGCACTCGATCCTCGCTGAAGAGTCAGGGAAATTAGGTAATCAACAGAATGAATATCTCTGGGCAATAGATCCTCTCGATGGCACAACCAATTACGCTCATCAATACCCTTTTTTCGCCGTTTCCATCGGGCTGTTAATTAATGGCGTTCCCCAAGTTGGTGTCATTTATGACCCATTTCATAATGAGCTATTCCGGGCTGCTGCTGGCTTAGGGGCAACGCGTAACCGTCAGCCGATCAAGGTTTCAGTAACATCTGAACTGAATAAAAGCCTACTAGTAACAGGATTTGCCTACGATCGCCGCGAAACCTCTGATAATAACTATGCTGAATTTACTCATCTTACCCATCTTACCCAAGGAGTTAGACGTAGCGGTTCGGCATCGCTAGATTTGGCTTATGTTGCCTGTGGACGTGTCGATGGTTACTGGGAACGGGGACTCTCTCCTTGGGATATTGCCGCTGGGATAATTTTGGTACAAGAAGCCGGAGGCAAAATCACCGCCTACGATGGCACTACTGTCAAAATTGAGTCTGGTAGAATTCTTGCTACAAATAGTTATATTCACGACTCCCTCAGTAGCGAACTTTTACGGCTTCCGCCGCTGTCAGCTTGGGTGTAACAGATGGGGGCTTTCTCTACGACTTTGGGTACACTAAAAGCAATCTAACTGCTCCTTTGGTGCAAAAACTCTATATGTCTTTCAAAATAGATCGTGGACTATTTAAATATGATTTCATAGATCATCACGCAGTGCTGTGCGTTCCAGTTGATGCCGATGTCAAAGAGATTCGCAAACGCTATCTCCAAGTCGCCCGCCGTTTGCACCCAGACAGTAGTCTTACTGAAACTGCTGCTCAAAAACATCTCGGTAACGAATTGTTATCAAAGCTAGTTAACCCAGCTTACGAAAAACTTGCTAGCGAGCGCACTCGCACTGAATATATTCTAATTTTGTCGCAAATTGGCAAGCGTCTGGTACAAGAGTCGACTTCGGTAACTCTAAATACCGACTTGGCTAAACAGTTAGTTGAGGCAGCTAATATCGATCATTTTTATAAAACTGCGATCGCAAAACTAGCCCAAACTCAATATGATTCTTTAGAACAAGCACTGCAAGTCATTGCCCAAGCTAGTGAGTTGAATTTAGTGTATTTAATGCGGAGTGCGGGTAAAGCATCCGCCGCGCCGCTACCTGCTCAACCCAAAGTCCAATCAAGTACACCTCAGCCAAACACACCAAAAAATACACCACCAGCACCAGCACCAGCGCCACCAAAAGAAGACTTGATTGTAGAACAGTATATTCGTCGCGCTCAATCTTTGATTGACAAAAACCAATTTGCCCCAGCCAAAGTAGAGTTGCAAGAGGCCCTGAAGCTAGAACCAAAAAATAGCCGCTGTCATAGCTTAATTGCAATGGTGTATTTGAAGCAAAATCAGCTAAAAATGGCCAAAATCCACTTTGACAACGCTCTCAAATTAGATCCCAGTGACGAAACGGCTCTGCAATGGAAACCTAAAATAGATAAGGCTTTAGGACAACAACCTAGCGATCAGAAGGTGACTTCATCCCCCAATAATGGAGATAAGCAACCAGATAAATCTGGTAGTGGTTTGTTCGGTGGTTTGTTTGGTGGGAAGAAAAAATAATGGTGTATCAACCAGCAGCGGGAGCCAGGGATTTATTGCCCTTGGATGTGGAGAAAAAACGCTGGATTGAAGATCGGTTACAGCAGGTGTTTCATCGTTGGGGATATCACAGGATTATCACCTCGACTTTAGAGCGGATGGATACCCTGATGGCGGGGGAAGCAATCCAGCGTCAGATGGTGATTCAACTACAACAAAATGGCGAAGATGATGAATTGGGGCTACGCCCAGAATTAACAGCATCTATTGCTCGTACTGTTGTCACTCGGATGGCTGGTGTCACTTATCCACAACGGTTGTATTACAACGCCAATGTGTTTCGTCGCACTTGGGAAAGTAGGCATAATCGCCAGCAAGAGTTTTATCAAGCTGGGGTGGAGTTGTTAGGTGCTGGTGGATTGCTAGCGAATGCGGAAGTACTACTGTTAGTAGCAGATTGTTTAGCAGCACTGGGTTTGCAGGGATGGCATTTAATTTTGGGTGAAGCGGGAATTACCCGATCGCTCCTGAGTGCCTTTCCTGCTAATTTACAGGATCGAGTTCGCAGTGCGATCGCTCATCTTGACCGCATTACCATAGATAATTTACCCCTAAGTGACAAACTGCGCGATCGCGCCCAAATCATCATGGATTTGCGTGGATCAAGTGCAGACGTGTTGCAAAAAGTTAGTAGTCTGGATTTAGATGAAGAACAGCGAGAGGCAGTGAATAACCTCAAATCCCTAGTAGAATTACTAGAATCAGAGAAAAAATTTCCGTTAATCCTCGACCTCAGCCTGATCCAAACTATAGACTACTACACTGGTATCGTCTTTGAAGTTGTCAATGATACCGAATCCCAAGCCAGAGTTTTAGGGCGCGGTGGTCGCTATGACCAGCTTTTGGGGCTATATCATCCTCAAGGAGAAAACATTCCCGGAATTGGTTTTGGACTAAGTATCGAAGATTTATACCAAGTTCTTTTGTCTACTCAGCAATTACCACAAGAAACTCCAGCGAGTGACTGGTTGGTAGCACCAGAGACAGCTAGTGCTAACGCCGCCGCCTTTGTCTATGCGCAAAAACTCAGAGATTCTACTGATTTGGTACGAGTAGAAATTGACTTAGGAGGAAGAGATGCAGAGGCGATTCGCCAATATGGAAGCGATCGCGGCATTGCCCAAATTGCCTGGATCAAAGCTGATGGTTCACCAAAAATAGAACGATTGCGTTAAGTAAGTTGAGCATTGGGCAAAAGGGGCAGAGGGGCAGAGGGGTAGAGGGGAAAGAACTTATAGAAGAACTTTCCCCTGCTCCCCTGCTCCTCTGCTCCCCTGCTAGGCTAGAAATAGCCGATACAGAAAAGAGGGAATCGAGAACATGCCGCATACAATTGTTACAGAAGTCTGTGAAGGCGTTGCAGATTGCGTAGATGCCTGTCCAGTAGCTTGTATTCATGATGGCCCAGGCAAAAACACCAAGGGAACTGATTGGTACTGGATTGATTTTGCCACTTGCATCGACTGTGGCATCTGTCTCCAAGTTTGCCCTGTAGAAGGGGCAATTCTTCCAGAAGAACGACCAGAGTTGCAAAAAACCCCACAATAGTCCATAGTCAACAGTCAATAGTTATGCTTGACTTGACTGTTGACCAATGACCAATGACAAATACTTCTCTACGAGAGGCTGCGCCAACGCCTTCTCTACGAGACGCTACGCGAACGCTCAGTACAAGTGACCAATGACAAATGACTATTTACTAGATGTTCAAAATGTTCACGCCGGATACATCAAAGATGTAGATATCCTGCAAGGTGTGAACTTTCAGGTTGCACCAGGGGAATTGGTGACAGTGATTGGTCCCAACGGTGCAGGTAAATCTACTTTGGCAAAAGCAATTTTTGGGCTTTTGATCCCCCACACAGGCACAATTACCTTCAAAGGTGAAAATATCGTGGGGCTAAAGTCCAATCAAATTGTCCAACGAGGAATGTGCTATGTACCGCAAATCGCCAATGTTTTCCCCTCTCTCAGTGTTGAAGAGAATTTGGAGATGGGTGCTTTTGTGCTTAACGTTCCCCTGAAACCAATTAAAGATAAAATATTTACTATGTTTCCTAGACTAAGCGATCGCCGTCGTCAACGCGCTGGTACTCTCTCTGGAGGAGAACGCCAGATGCTAGCGATGGGCAAAGCTTTGATGTTGGAACCTGGTTTGCTGATTTTAGATGAGCCATCTGCTGCTTTGTCGCCGATTTTGGTGACACAAGTGTTCGAGCAGATTAAACAAATTAATCAGACAGGTACTGCGATCGTATTAGTAGAACAAAATGCCCGTAAAGCTTTAGAGATGGCTAATCGTGGATATGTATTAGAATCGGGACGTGATGCGATCTCCGGCCCTGGTGAAGAATTGTTGAATGACCCGAAAGTGGGTGAGCTATATCTGGGAGCAGGTAAGAGACATTAACCCTTTTAAATCACTCTTGCCCCATTCAACATAATACCAGCTTAATATCGGAGCTTCACCAGTCTATAGCGATGACTAAGTTGGGCTGCGCCGACGCTATCTATAACTAATACAAAAGCCATAACACTACCTGCCACTGCCGCGACCGTCGTTTTCGATGCTCAAAGAATTCTCCCTAATAATCCGTTTCTAATCACATCTACAGCTAGTCGAGAGGCAAAACAGGACATTCATTCAGGAAAAACTGACTAAAACGTAAATTACCCGGATTTACCAAAATCCCCATTCGCAATTCGCAATGACGCTCTCTACGAGACGCTAAAAGCGTAGCTTGCTTCTCTGAAAGAGTACGCAGACTCGCTAACGCTGCGCTAACGCAATTCTGAATTACGTCATGGATGGGTATTTAGATCCCAACCATAAATCAATATATGTGTATACAAAAATACATTAGTAGAATTAAAGAATCTGGACGGACTATTTGCCGTCATAGCAGTTTTTATATTGGATTATATGGATGGATGTGGAAGATTCCTACGAGTTAGTTGCCGAATTATTGGTACTAAGTCCTAACAAGCACCAGTACTACCAACAAGAACAAAGGGCGATGAGGCTAATTTTATCTGCATCCTAGTCCTTTTTGTAGCCCCGTAAGCTTGTACAGAGACGTAAAGGACAGAGAAAGAAACTCTCTGGATTCTCCGCGTCTCTGGGATTATTTTTATCTTGGGCGTCCCAATGTAGTGATATATAAAACAGCTTCATCAGCAGGAATACCCAAAACTTCATTTACTTGATCGTCAAAGAATCCACCGATACCACTGACACCTACATTCAGGTGCATTGCCGCTAAATTAAGGCGTTGTCCCAAATGACCGGCATCCATATGCAAGTAACGGTAAACGCGATCGCCATATTGTGCGATCGCAGCTTTCAAATCGGCTGTATGAAATAACACTGCTGCCGCATCCCGCCCTAATTCTTGTCCTAAACAGAGAAAATGTAACTCTCGCCGAAAGTTTTTAAACCGGATTTGGCGTAATTCTTGGGCTTTGGGTGCGTAATAGTAACAACCCGCCTCCAGTCCTTTGACTCCGCAAACAGCAATAAATGTTTCGATTAAATTTAGATCGAAGTAGTCTGGAGAAATATCTAAGCTTTGGTCAATGTAATTTTGCGGTTGGTAAGTAAAATCAAGTAAACTTTTCAATTCATCGAAGCTTAAATCATCACCATTGTAAGCGCGGGTAGAGCGTCGCTTATACATAGTGGTTTCCAGCTCTGATAGTTTTTGTCCCCAGTTTATAGGTACGGTGGTGGTGGGAATTTTTAAACAGAAAGGAAAATTGTATTTATCCTCTAAAGATTTTTCTTGTTTAATAGTTGGTAGATTAAGATTACCAGTTACACCTGGTTGGATCTGGGTGTGTCGATGGAAATATGTTAATAATTCGCCATCAGGGATTTGAGGATAACTGGTTTCAGTAGCGGAAGGTAAAGCAGTACATCCCAATGGTAAATTTTGATTAACATCTAACAAGTCTGCTAGAGGTAAGACAGCGATCGCACCTTCTTGTTGCGGATCGACATAAAGCAGATCGTTAACTGATTCATCCACAAAACCGCCGATTAAATGAGGGCGATAATCAGTAACCGCACCAGCTAACTCGATATTACCCAACAGATGTCCCGTATCCAGAAAAATCCGCCGATAAGCCCGATCTTCATAGCGCCATGCAGAACGATAGAATACCGCAGTGATAATAATTGCCAATTGGGTATTTTCTAAAGAAGGATGCCAGAAACAAGACTCTTGAAGAGTTTGCCAAACATCACTTTCCCAATAATGCATGAGAGAATGAGTTCGACACTGGTAGTTATATAGACCAGGCGGCAATAACAACGTACCACGGGAAACCACATACACCTCGGCAGGGTATAGTCCGCCTGCACTGGGAGCAGCGCGTAAATACACTGCACTACCCATAGAAGGCATTTTCGCCGTCAATCCATAACTGCGAAACAATAGCCGTGAAAGTCTTTGCCACCATTGAGCATCTGGATTATTAGCATAAGCCTCTGCTTTTTCTTGGATATAGGGTTTGAGATCAAAAGTAGAGCCAATTTTGTACTCTTTAAAAGGCACTGGCTGTTTAGTCCAGTCTAAGCGCTGACTTTTGGAAGCGAGAGTCTCAGGGTTGTATTTAGTCCGTTCGTGATAATGCTGGGCAATTGATTGGTGTAATTCTGGCATAGTACTTTTAATATCCTTGGGGCATCCTTTTCTTGATCTTGGCATTCATTAGCCTCATTATTTCGTGTCAATTGGTACAATCCTCAGAGTCATAAAGTGGTAAACGGTAACAATTGAATTTGTCATTAGTCATTGGTCATTTGTCATTGGTTATTAATATCCTCCCCTGCCCCCCTGCCTCTTCTGCTCCTCTGCTCCTCGGTCACTGAGCGTAGCCGAAGTGCTGCTCCCCATCTTCTTTCGCAGTACCATATAAACGCAAAACTATCTAAGCCTGGATGTGCAATGATGCCTGTACGTCAAACTTTATCAAAGCCTGATATCCAAGTTTCTTATTTAGAATGGAATCAAGGTCAAGAACCTTTACTGCTGTTACATGGCTTAGGCGATCATGCTCTGGTGTGGTCTAGTTTAGGAGATTACTTGGCGGCGGATTATCACATAGTTGCGCCAGATATGCGCGGACATGGCCAAAGTAGTAAACCAAAGATAGATTATAGCTTTGAGAGTGCGATCGCAGACCTTGAAGCACTCATGGATAATCTTGGATGGACTTTTGTCCATATTGTAAGTCACTCGTGGACAGGAAAATTAGCCGCCATCTGGGCAAGACAAAACCCAAAGCGTTTACGAAGTATAATTCTCGTCGATCCGATTTTTATCTGGAAAATGCCCAGTCTTCTCAGGGTAACTTTCCCGATGTTATATCGCTTCTTGCCTTTTCTTAAAAGCATGGGGCCCTTTGCCAATCAGGAAGAAGCTGAACAACAAGCACGGCAATTAAAGCAATATCAAGGATGGACTTCTTTACAAGAGCAAGTCTTTCAAGCAGGAATAGAACAAAAACCCGATGGGAGTTGGGGCAGCAAATTTACCATAACCGCCCGTGACGGAATTTTTGAGGCAGTGATGCAAGTGCCCGGTTTTACAATTCCCCTTGACACTCCTGCCCTATTCATCCAGCCAAAACAAGGACTAAACCGCCAAAATTGGCAAATTCAACCCTACAAAACCTATCTTCAAAACTTACGTATCTGCCAAGTTCCCGGTAATCATTGGCCATTTTTGACACAACCAGAGGCATTTAACCAAACTGTGGCAGCTTTCTTGGCAGAACACAGATCAAAAATCTCATGATTATTAGACGGGATTAGTCATATAGCAACAGAAGAATTAATAGGAGCGATGTCTAGGGGGATTGGGCATGGGGCATCCCTTCGGCTCCGCTCAGGGCAAGTGGGGATTGGGCATAAGAGGCAGAGGTGCAGAGGGGAAAACTTACTGCAATTTCTCCCCTGCTCCGCGGTCACTGAGCGTAGCCGAAGTGCTGCTCCCCTGCCCCCTGCTCCCCTGCTCCCCTGCTCCCCCGCTTCTCCACTCCACACTCCCCTGTCATGAGCCTTTGTATCAACCCTGTTTGCCCTAAACCAAATCACCCGAATAATCATCAAAACCGCTTTTGTCAAAGTTGTGGTTCTCATCTAGAATTGCTAGGGCGTTATCGAGTGACGTGCCTATTGAGTGACAAAACAGGTTTTAGTAAAATTTATGAGGCATACGAGCAAGATACCCCCCAAATTCTCAAGATACTCAAAGAGGATTTATCAGGCGACGCCAAAGCAGTAGAACTATTTCAGCAAGAAGTAACAGTGTTGGGACAATTCAAGCATCCCGGAATTCCCAAAGAAGATAGTTACTTCCAGTATCAAACCCGAAATGGTTTAGTGTTGCATTGCATTGCAATGGAAAAAATCGATGGCTACAACTTAGAACAGTGGCTACAGCAGCAAAATAGCCCCATATCCCAAGAACAAGCCATAGACTGGTTAAGACAGTTGATAGAAATTTTAGATGTAGTACATAGCAAACAGTACCTACATCGAGATATTAAGCCATCTAACATCATGATTAGATCCCCCCTTGAGCAGGGTTGGGGGAATCTAGTACTGATTGATTTTGGCACCGCCAGTGAAATTAATAAAACCTACCAAGACCAACTAAGCAACGGCGACAAGATGACAGCACTGATGTCATCTGGCTACAGCGCCCCAGAACAAATGAATGGTCAAGCAGTAGCGCAGTCAGATTTCTTTGCTTTGGGACGCACTTTTGTATTTTTGCTGACAGGACACCATCCTTTGGAGATGTATGATGTCCAGCAAAATTTATTGCACTGGCAAAATCATGCTACCCATATTTCACCCTTACTATTGAATTTAATTGATTGGCTAACAGCGTCAGATATAGAAAAACGTCCTGCCAATACTCAAGAAATTTTGCATTCTCTAGAAGAAATCGAAACTCAATTAACAGATACGACTTCGATAAATAGTAATATCTTAGAAGCTTCTAACCTTGAACATTTATCTGGAGATATTAATAATAACTCATTGCCTCCAAATAAGCAGCCAGAAAAAGTGCCACTGTTGGCATTTTTTGCAGTTCTACTAGTAGTATTAGCATTACTTAGTATAGTGGCTTTAGCAACGCGAAAATCAGATTTTTTTGAAACATCCTATTACAGACAATATCCAGAGAGAAAAGGTAATATTGATTACTTTTCTTATCAAGAAGGTAGGGATAGTCAGGGAAGGATTGCTGAGTTTAATATAGCAGTTTTATCACTAAAATATAAATGGCTTTTAGATAGCAATTTTCAAATTAAATACAATGATGAAATTATTAGTGTTGACCTTTTGAAGTTGAACTTAGAACAAGAAGGTATAGAGAAGATAATGGAATCTCCCAGTGAGATTATCTCTGTCGGTACAGCTTCTTGTAAAGGCGATAGATCAGTTCAAGAACGTGTAGCTTTAGAACGTTCTAAACAAATACAACTTTTGGTTAAAAAATTATTTATTAATACACCAAGTGTCAAAAGTTATCGCTTATTGAATTTGGGCCAATTTCAACGCAGTGATTGTCAGGCAAATCAGGATTTAACGACATATCAGACAAGTGTGATAATTATTGGTGTTAAAAGAGAATCATCAGGTGTCATTTTTGACGAGGCATTACGGAATAGGTTAGAAAAGAAGCCTTTTGCTGATTTTAAATTAGAAGATTATTCTTTGGGATCTGCACAGGAGTTTAAGACTATACCGAGCAATTTATAAAATCTCTAGCAAAGTACAATCAGTACAGAGGCATATCTCTTATGGCTAGGGCAGGAGATATCAGCACCAAGTGATTAATCAGCCCTATAAACAAACAACTTTCGCCTGTTTGGGATGAACCCGCTACCTACTGATTTATCTTTGTTGAGAAATTACTAGTAGCGTCTTCCAGACTAACTAGGACGGTTATTCGCACCGTGAGTTTTTAGGATAATTTGTCAAAATAAAAGATAACTGGAGGTTCAAAATATGAAATTTTCAATCCAATCACTTTACGCCTGGTATCGCAGTGTGCTTCGTAACCCCAAATACCGTTGGTGGGTAATTTTAGGAACGTTGGTTTATTTAGTCAGCCCATTTGATATTCTCCCAGATTTTATACCCGTTGCGGGACAGATTGATGATGTTTTCCTTTTGACTCTGCTAGTTAGTGAAGTGTCTGGGCTAGTAATTGAAGGCTGGAAAGCTCGTAAGGGTGAGGTGGGTGCTGAAGCACCTAATACTACTGAGGGTTCTACCTCTAGTGGAAGCACCATTGATGTTGATGCTGTTTCTGTTAAGTAGCTTTAATAAAACCCCTGCTTTTGGAATCGGAGGTGGGGGATATTTTTTTTCAACGCAAAGGGGCGCAAAGGGAAGCGCAGAGGTTCGCAGAGGATGAAAGAGAGTGAGAGGAGGAGTTAGAGGTTGTTGGCTACGCGTTTGATGCCTTCTCTGAGGTGGAGGACGTTAAAGTTGAGGAGAAGACCTAGTTTGCAGTTTGCTAGTTTGAGATAGGTTAGGAGTTGAACGGAGTGAATTGGGTGGAAGGATTCTACAGATTTAATCTCTACAATTACTTGGTTTTCGACAATCAAATCTAATCGATAGACGCATTCTAATTTCACTTCTTGATAAACTAAGGGCAGTGGAATTTGTTTACCAACATTCAACCCGGCCTTCTTCAACTCATAATCCCAGCACTCCTCATAAGCCGACTCCAACAAACCAGGCCCCAAAGCAGTATGCACCCTCATCGCACAACCAATAATCACCCCACTCAACTCATTCTCTCTCATCCTCTGCGCTCCTCTGCGCTTCCCTTTGCGCCCCTCTGCGTTTAAAAATCCTTCACAAATTCCGTCAAGAACCTGAATGCCTTCAAAATATAACTAGCGCAATCTCTAGGTGAAGTATTGTAAAACGATCGCCACGCACTCGCTTTATCCTCATCATAGCGATCGCTGCGTTGACTATGATTCTCTAACCACGCCAATCGCACTGCATGGCCAATTAACACATCCAACACGATATATTCTTCAATTTGCAACTTGGGATTATTGGCAGCGATCGCAGCTAATTCGATTAGTGCTTCAATATTAACTTGGCGATATTCTGTAGCTTCGATTTTATTCAGCAAATGCTCAACTAACAGCGCAAAATTTCTTTCCCCCGCTGTCATTTCCGACAGCATTATCTCGCTATCTAAACGATTGCGGCGTTCTAGTTTATCACCAATTACTAGACCCTTGCAATGTTGCATTAATAGCCAAACTTGCTTAAAAAATTCTTTTGGTACGCGTCCCGTCGCACCTTCAGCTTGGCGAAACCGCCGCCAACCACCCGGCGGAACTTCTATCCCTTCGGCGATTCCTGGTAGCACTACCCAAGCAATATCACTTTCTTTTTGTTTGACGTGCAGTGATTCTTGTTGGCGTAACAGGTTACTCATACCAGTGTATCCAGTTAATACCTGACGCAAACGCATTTTCACTTCAAAGGGTGAAAGTTGCATTAAGCGATCGTAAGCTTCATCTTGAGTGACATGTAATTCCTGCGCTAGTTCGCTGGTTATCAACAGGATGATATAGCCGACTCTCAGCGTTAAAAGTCCCTGAAATAGTTCGGGTTCTGAGCGAATTAAGATACCAACATAGATTAAAATCTCTTGGGTAAGGACGCGATCGCGGATATCTTCACGACAAAAATGGTTAATTTTATCGGCAATTTCATCGTGAGACATGGGTACGCTAATTAAGGACGCTTCGCTGTAAGCTTTACCCACAGCAATTTGCTTGCCCCGTACCAAAATACTCGTTACTGCATCTGATAGGCTGATATCAACCATTTGGCGTAACCCCGCGGCCCGACGCACTACTGCCCAAATGCCTAAATCTCCAGCTTTGGTATAAACTTCATCGAGCAAATCGCCTACTGTGACAGGATATCCTGGGCCGCCATATCCTGTATCAAATTTCATTCCCTGCAAGCGAGTTAAAGTTTGCAGTAACTCAATTTGCTCATAGATATTCTCAGATGAGCGCAAATGAGAAAGTAATAGCCCAAAGTTGGTTTCACACTCCATTTGAAATTCTTGGGTATGCCCTAAGCGCCAGTTTTTCTCAGGATGATAAGCTAAATAATAGCAACGTGGGCTAGCATTTTTCACTGGCGATCGCGAGAATTCTGCATTGGGAAGAAAATCAATTCTTTGAATTCCAGCTGTCAACATTAGCTGATTTAGCCGCCCTAATTTTATCCGCACGCCGTTACAAACACCATCTTTGAGTTCTTGCATCAGTTCTAGTAATGCCTCAGAACCACTTTCTAACATGGTGTGCGTCAACATTAAAGTCAGAGTAGGACGCCCTAAATCGCTCCAATATTTTTGAATGTAAGCTAGTTCGCTTCTAATTTGATCCAGCAGAAAATGGTAATCAAGGGTTAAGTAAAACTGTTGAGAGTCTGAGAATGAAGGCAAAAATACAATTGTTTCACCGCTAATCCGGAAGATTCTAGACGTTGTTAAACTTCGCAGCCGCCGCACTGGCCGTCCAGTTAAACCAAGTTTATCGTTACGTCCGATTTGAGTATAAATAGCTGAAAATTCTCCAGCTTTTCTCACTTGAATCGGTTCTACTTGAGTAGGCGTTTGTGCTTCAATTCCGTGAACTTCTAGTTTTGTTTGTAAATCTTCATCTTCTGCTAACAAGGCAATTTGTACCAATGCTTCGCGCTGTTTTCCTACACACAAATGTCTTCCCAAAGGGTCGATATCACCAACCGCCAGTAAACCTTCACTCAACATTTCACCGAGAAAATATAAACTCTGCGCCCACACTAAGGGAATATTTTCATTGGGCAAACGTGCTTGCGTTTGAGGTGCTAACTTTTCTGCTTCTATATTTTCTGCGGGAACATAATAAAGTTCTGGCAATAAACGCAAACCATCTTGTTCTATGAGTAATGATTCTAAAAGTTTTTGGTATTTTATAACTTGTTCTTGTTCACCGCGAAATAATCCATCTAGAACTAAATAAGTGAAAAATAGCGGCCATTCGCATTCAATATGCTCAAATTGTTTGAGTTCCCACGGTTCGTAGTGCAAGCGCTGATTATCTTCTAAAACGGTTTGGTGTCCATCACGCAGAAAACGTTTGCAACCGTATTTACCTGCAAGTTTATTGATAATATCGTTTAAAGTGCGATCGCGTAACTCCAAATCTTCTACTGCAAAGGCAGGATAACTAATAATACTTAACAGTGCCGCATCAATTTCTTTGGAACCAGATTCCCTCGGTAATAGCGATTCTAAAGTAATCCGGGCACGGGCGATTTCATCTGGTAGCACGTGAATCACCGATGCTTGACTACCATGCACACCAAACAAATCCAGTCCATTGATAGCTTCTAAAGCAGCTTTTGCCATGCCTACAGAACTGGCATTTAATTCAGCACTACCACGGTTAATTTTATTCCCACGTTCCCAAATGCCGTAATCTGGTGTGCGGTAAGCTCGTCCAATGTAGTAAACTAAATTTTGGACGAAGTTCACTTCATCAATGCTATAAATTATTGGCAATCCGGCTGCCGTCATTTGCGCCAACATTAGCAAAAATATAGATGTGGCATCAAGTTGCAAATGTCCCCATTCATCATCACCAACAACAATGTCACCGGTTGCGGTATTATATTTGGCGTGTAGTCCATCCAGTAGCGACTGAGTATGTTTAAATGTCTCTACTTTATGAGCCTGTCGCATCATTGCAAAGAGCAACCCGCGCATCAGTTTGATCACACTGTGTTCTAGTTCATAGGTACGTCCTTTGTTGTCGTCAATCTTGCGGTATGCAAGTCCTAAACCCCAAACTGCCAAAATGCTATAAACGTTGTCTCGCACCCAGGCATCAGTATAATCGCCGTGGGCTGTAATCGCCGTGCTTGCAGGTAGTAAACCAGTAATTGGATTTTGACGAGTCAGGATGATTGTTTTGATTTGCTGGTAGTAATAGTCCAGGCGAGTTAGCAATTTGGTAGATGTTTTCATGGTTTGGTTTAGAACTACTTGCAGAATTTCACCCCTTAAAGGAGTAGGTTTCTTGCACTTGGAGAATGGGACATGGAGATGGGATTCCGTACCGTAGGGCATACGGAAACGTTAATCTTCTCTATAAATACGATCTCTGCGTGAGTGGAATAATATCGTGTCCGGTTAAAGACTTATAATTAAGACCGCAGAGGTGAGGGCTTTTTGGGCTTTGTGCATAGATTCGGGAATTATAACTAATTAGCCGGACATAATCTCAGTGGTGGGATGATGTCAAAAAATCAAGAGTGTCTAACTCCGAAGGATGAGCTTATGCTAGTCTAAACTAAATCACTACTCCGAGGTTATGCTTATGCTGGTATAAACTAAATCATTTTTTTAGAAAAATATTTATTTAATAAATATAATTTTAATGTAGATATGTTTTAAAATTGATGTGTTTGTGTTAAAGATTCATTCAGCAGCTAATTGCACTTAAGAAAGGGAGGCTATCCTCAACCCAATCAAGTTTGCTAAAAACTAGGGTTTATGCACTTTACAAATAAATCATCTTGTGCATTTACATCAAAACCTCGGTTCAGCCTTTTACAAAGCATATTTTGTTAGTTGCGTAGGTGAGCATTTACCGCAGGCATCGCAAAAATCTACCTAGAAGCCTTGAAAAGGATAGTTGCTATTTTGGCTGATCTGTCAATGCTTAAGTCATAAAAAATTAATCGATTTGTTTACATAATAAATATCCTAGTTTGCTTTATTACACCCCAAGGTATTTACTAAATAATATTTTCAGGAAAAATTGTTATTTCACTTACTAACATAAATAATTGCAGCACTGATTTAGACTAGTATTAGCTTGAAAAAACTAAATTGTTGTTGCTGTTCTGAATGAATCAGGTAATTACGATTTTATCCAAAATGGCAGCAGATAGAACCAAGGGCATGAATATATAAAGAAATTAAAAGTTTTTTACCCAATATCTTGTTCAGTTTCTGGAAAGAGAAATATTAATCTTAAATAGGAGTAACACAATGAAAACAGTTGGGATGTATCGTCGAGCTTATCCGAGAGTATCAGAAACTTTTATCGGAGAACAAGCCCATAACTTACAAACATACAAACCGTTATTTCTTACTTGTAAGCTATTAGAAGAAATTCCTTTTGACAATATTGCTATTAGTAATAATGATCAATGGAAAATTAAGCAACTATTTCATATAATTTCTGCTTCACCAAATATGTTTGGCAACGAGGCTGAACTAAAAAATCTAAAATTAATTCACGGGCATTTTGGGCCAGATGGTATTTACGCAATGCGATTGGCAGAAAAACTAAATATTCCTTTCATCGTTACATTTTACGGGTTTGATATTACAGTTTCACGTCGCTCTATGTGGCTGTCAGGTAATCCAGCATTCTATCAATTTCTTTTGCATGAAGAAGAATTAAAACAAAAAGCGTCTAAATTTATTGCTTTTTCTAGTTTCTTGTATAAAAAGATGATTGAATATGGTTATCCTGAAGATAAAATTGTTAAACTAAATAGTGGTATAGATTTAAAAAAATTTGCCCCAGCCAGTGAATCAAAAGGTGAAAGATATATTTTATGTGTAGGCAGACATACTGAAAAAAAAGGAATTGATACCCTATTAAAAGCCTTTGCCCGGATTGCCAGTAAGCATCCAGATGTGTCAATTATCCAAATTGGAAATGGCACAATGACTGAAAAATTCAAAACTCTAGCAGATGAGCTTGGTATTAGTAATAGAGTCAATTTTATGGGGGCAAAACCTTATGAAGTGATTCAAAAAACTATGAGAAATGCAGAAATATTTTCTCTACCAAGTCAAACAGCAAAAAACGGTGATAGTGAAGGTTTACCGCTTTCAATATTGGAAGCCGCCGCTTCTGGTTTACCAATAGCTTCTACCTGGCATAGCGCTATCCCTGATGCTATTTTAGATGGAGAAACTGGCTTTTTAGTTGATGAAAAAGACGATCAAGCTCTCGCGGAAAAATTAGATATTCTTTTGTCTGATCGGGCTTTAGCTAAAAGTATGGGTAAAAAAGGACGAGAGTTTATTTGCGAAAATTTTGATATTCACAAGCAAACTGCCAAGCTAGAAGCTATTTATGATTTAGTAGTCAGTTAACGACACTCAAGTAAGAGTATCTTAATTTAGATTACTGAACTTCAAGCATTTGTAAATATACAGAAGTTTTCTAATCCCTTGTTTGGAGACCACTCTCCTTTTTTTAGCCATCCATATAGTTATTTATTCGCGATCGCTAGTTCTCACAGATTATTATTGACTACGATCGCAGAATAATTCCGCCAAAAAAAATCAAGGTAGCAAGCTAAAAATTTATATAAAGCTACTAAAGATATAAAATTTTCTCAGCATCTACCGGACAGCGCTGTTCCAGGTTAGGATGATGACTAGCAATGCTTTGATTTAGCTATCGATATTGAATTGTTGAAATTTTATGGGCAATAGTCCACAAGATGGCAGTATCAACCTCCTCTGAGCTGTGGTGAGGAAGTCTCCCAGCGCGGGGGAGACTTAGGAGATATATATGATGCTCACACAAGATATTCGTGATTTTTTGGCTGATACTACCGATTTAAACCAGCTGAAATGGGATTTAAATCGTTTGCAACCTGTGGATGTGGGAGAATACATTACACAATTGCCCGAACAACAACGGGCGATCGCATTTCGTTTACTCAATAAAGCTCAGGCAATTGATGTATTTGAATATCTGCCGACAGAAGTGCAAGAAGAACTAATTAATTCTCTGCATGATGTCCAGGTAGTGCAACTTGTAGAAGCCATGAGTCCCGACGAACGGGCAGAATTATTTGATGAACTACCTGCTGGGGTAATCAAACGGCTATTGCAAGAACTGAGTCCAGAACAAAGACAAGCAACAGCAACAATTCTCGGCTATCCAGAAGGTACTGCTGGGCGAGTGATGACAACTGAATATGTGCGATTACGGCAGGGATTGACCGTAGGCGAAGCCTTGAGCAAAATCCGCCGTCAGGACGAAGACAAGGAGTCGATTTACTACGCTTACGTCACAGATGATAATCGGACGCTGGTAAGAGTAGTTTCACTACGCCAATTGCTGTTTACCTTTCCCGATGTTTTCATCAAGGATATTGCTAGCGATCGTGTCATCAAAGTGAAAACTGAAACTCCCCAAGAAGAAGTGGCGCGAATCATGCAGCGCTACGACTTAATCGCTATTCCTGTAGTTGACCGAGAAGACCGATTGGTGGGCATTGTCACCATTGATGATGTCATGGATATTTTGGAAGAGGAAGCCACAGAAGATATCCAAAAACTGGGGGGTGTCAGTGGTGATGAAGCAGCTTTATCCTCTCCCTTACTCACCATTCGCAATCGCTTACCTTGGCTGTTGGGCATCATGGCCATGTATATTGGTGCAGCCAGTGCGATCGCGCCTTTTCAATCTGTAATTGCCGCAGTGCCAGTTTTAGCAGTAATCATGCCAATTTTTTCTAACACTGGTGGTACTGTCGGTATTCAATCATTAACGGTAACAATTCGCGGCTTGGGAGTGGGAGAGGTAACACCCAAAGATACCTTAAAAATTCTTCGCAAGGAACTTCTAGCTGGTTTAGGTACAGCTCTGGCTTTAGCCACAACGATGATCCTGCTTTCCTTAATTTGGGCGCGACCTCAAGAGCGATGGGTGGCTTTAATTGCCGGAATGGTCATGGCAACTAATACAATTGTGGCTGTTACGCTCGGCACTTTACTACCAATGGCTTTGAAACGACTCAAGCTTGACCCTGCTTTGGTTAGTGGCCCGTTAGTGACTACAATGCTAGATACAATCGGGTTTTTAACGTTCCTCAGCTTAATTTCTCTAGCTTTAAACGTTTTTCATTTACCAACATGAAGGGATTGGGTATTGGGAATTGAGTACAAGAGGCAGAGGGGCAGAGGGGCAAAAAGGCAGAGGCGAAAGACTTACTGCTACTTCTCCCCTGCTCCCCTGCTCCCCTGCTCCCCTGCTCCCCTGCTCCCCTTGTCCCAACTTTCCAAATTCTATGCCTACTACTACCTGGAATCGTCATCACATTCTTTCCCTAGCTGACTTCACTACTACTGAATACGATACAGTTTTGCAAACTGCTGCCAGTTTTCAAGAGGTGCTATCACGGCGGACAAAGAAAGTACCAACCTTGCAGGGACAGGTGGTGGCGAATTTATTCTTTGAATCGTCTACCCGCACCCGCAGCAGTTTTGAACTTGCTGCCAAACGCTTAAGTGCAGATACACTGAACTTCGCCGCCGCCACATCTTCTATGACCAAGGGAGAAACAATTCTCGACACGGCGAAAACCTATTTGGCGATGGGAACTGATATTATGGTAGTCCGCCATCGAGAGGCTGGAGTACCAAATGCGATCGCATCTGAAATGGATCGCCTCGGTGTACGAGTTAGCGTCCTCAATGCTGGTGATGGTCAACATGAGCATCCTTCCCAAGCACTGCTAGATTTATTCACCATAACTACTCTAATTGACCCAGCCAGTCCGCGACTAGAACTTTTAAAGGGGAAAAAGATTGCCATTGTCGGGGATATTCTCCATTCTCGTGTGGCGCGATCGAATATTTGGAGTTTAATTGCCAGTGGTGCCGAAGTACATTTGGCAGCACCACCAACCCTCTTACCTAAATTATTTGCCGAGTTTATCTCGGAGGAAGTAGAAGGCAGGAGTCAGGAAGTCACTGAGCGACTTGCCTTGAGCGAAGTCGAAAGGAGTCGAAGTGAGTCAGAAGTCAGAAGTAATTCCCCCAATCCCCAACTTTTTCTACATTGGCAGCTAGAACCAGCTTTGCAAAATGCAGATTTTGTCATGACTTTACGTCTGCAAAAGGAACGGATGACGGCTCATTTATTACCAAGTTTGCGAGAATATCATCAACTATTTGGTATTACACGCACAAAACTGCAACTTTGTAAACCTAACGTCAAAGTTTTGCATCCAGGCCCAGTTAATCGTGGTGTTGAAATTAGTTCTGAATTGATGGATGACCCAGAATTTAGTCTCATTCAATCACAAGTTACCAGCGGTGTCGCGGTTCGGATGGCGCTTTTGTATTTATTAGGTAGCGGCAAGGCTTAATATAATCTCAGTTTGAAATTTACTCCCATCGGACTATCTAACGGAAGAATACCTAGTCTCATAGAAAATATATATTCCTCCGATCGCATGAGGACAGAATCCTGTAATCTTGGCACACTGGTATCGTAGAAGCTCAGAATTTCATGACTTCTAGAAGTGTCGGAGGTAAAATATGAAACGAATTTTTTTGACGGCAGCAGCCTTACTCAGCACGCTATCTTTAGCTGCTCCCATTCCCGTCAAAGCAGAAAATTCCGCCCCTGTCCGCCGCTTGTTGGAAACTAGAGAATGTTCCGGATGCAATCTAGTAGGAGCTAACCTCAAAGGCGCTCATCTAATCGGTGTTGACTTGAGAAATGCAAATTTAAAAGGAGCCAACCTCGAAGGTGCTAACTTAGAAGGTGCTGATTTAACTGGTGCCAATTTGAAGTCTGCTAATCTTACAGATGCCTTTGTCAATGGTACTAGCTTAAATAATGCTAATCTTACCAACGTTGATTTGAGTAATGCTCATTTATATAATACTGACGTAAATGGCGCAGTTTTGGCTAATATTGATTTAACTGGTGCTGATGTCTTTAATACTGACATTAGCGTAGGTGGTGAATATTAATGATCGCTCATTATACAAAAGTAATGAGTTAAGAGTTTAACTTAACTCCTAACTCTCTACTTTTTAACTTTTACTCACCAGTAATCGACAGTTCATTAACCCAGATTTTCGGGCAAACTCCCCCTGGCGTTAACTCTGGCTCTTTTTCTACATAAATAATCGACTTTAAAAGTTCCAAGAAATCGCCAGCAACAGTTGCTGACTCAATACTCGTCCTGACACCCTTATTAACTAGCCAACCATCAAACGGCAAAGAAAACGAACCTTGCAAAGATTTAACTCCAGCATGGAGCGCCTGTAAATCATCAATAAAAATCACATTTTCAGCAGTTTCTAAGCTCAATTCTTGCTCAGGAGTTGCTGTTGAAAATACGTGATAAAAATTGGGACTGACGCTGACTTTTGCACCAATACTAGCATTACCAGTTGGCTGGGCATTTAACCTTTTAGCAGTGCCAGCACTATGGAGAAATCCTGTTAATACGCCATTTTCAATCAGCGAAATTTGACGAGTGGGAGTTCCTTCGCCATCAAAAGTTTCTGCACCAACGTTAGCTGGGTGCAGTGCATCATCATAAACTGAAATCAAAGGAGAAGCAATTTCCTTACCTAAATCATCAGGCGTAGATAGACTTTGATTGTCTAAAATACTTTGGGCATTGAATAAGTTAGAAAAAGCACCCAGCAGACTTAAGAAAGCTTCTGCTGAGAAAACAACTCGATATTTACCAGTTTTGATTTTTTCATAATTCAAGTGACTGATAGTTTTATCGGCAGTCTCTTTGATGCAACCATGAATATCTAGATTATCTAAACTTTGGTTGATTCTAAAAGCGCCTGCACTACGCGGTTTTTTGCCATCTTCCTCAGTTTTGCTATAAAGATAAACTGATGCCAAAGAGTGAGATTCTGTTCTTACTGCACCGTCGCTATTGAGATAAAATCTGTCAATATCTCTTTGAGACAAACCATTATAAGGTACACCTTTAATTGCTGGGTGAGCTGCCAGTAGTTCTTTTTCAGCTACCAACAATTTTTCTATAAGTTCAGCAACAGGTGCTTGAGGTGCCTTATGCAGAGGTTTACTTGGAATAGGAACAGTAGCCTCTGGACTAAAATCAGGAACATTTTCTTTAACACCGAAGAAACTGGCTTCGTAGGCAGTTTTCAAAGCTAATTCTAGTCCCTTGGGGTCTACATCTGTGGTGCTGGTGACACCCATTGTATTATCTTCATTCCAGACACGAACAGTAACACCAGAGCGATTTGAAGCTTTAACTTGTTTTGGCTCACCTTGGTCTACTTGCACACTAGTATCATCTACTGTTGAGCCATAAATGTCGAATTTCTTAATACCAAGCTTATCAGCATTATCCTTGGCAGAATTTGCAATTTCATTGATATTCGGCATAGTCAATTTTGGATTTGGGATTTTCTCGCTCCCTACTTCAGTCTGGGAGTGTAATAATAGAAGGCTTCTGCCTTTTTTTGGATAAAATAAGTGGCAGAGCCACGAAGAAAGCATTTCCAGGTAGAACCTGGAAGTTGATAAAGTTATCTTCCACCTACAGTAATAGAATCAACCTTGATATGGGGTTGTCCTACAGTGGTGTAAATACTGCCACTAACGGAGCCACAAAAACCTGGTGCAATTTCCAAATCTTGAGAACACATGGAAATTTTATTCATAATTTCCTTAGCTTCACCGATGAGAATTGCTCCCTTTAGCGGTTTGGTGATTTTGCCATTTTCAATCAAATAAGCTTCATCAACACTAAAGTTAAATTGACCTGTAGCACCAACGCTACCACCACCCATCTTTTTACAGTAAATACCTTTATCAACAGAGGCAAATAATTCATCAATACTATATTCGCCAGAATCAATATAAGTATTACGCATCCGGCTAGCAGCGGCATAGGTATAATTTTGGCGGCGTCCACTTCCAGTTCTGGGGTGTCCAGTGCGTGAGGAACCTGTTCTATCTGCTAAGAAGTTTTTCAGAACGCCTTTTTCAATTAAGAGGGTTCTTTGAGCTGGCATACCTTCGTCATCCATGTCAATTGTCCCGAAGGCATTTTCAGAGCGCCCTTCATCCCAGGCTGTCAAACTTTCGTGGGCAATTTTTTCGCCTTTTTTATCAGCAAAGGGAGAGGTATTGCGTTCTATTTGAGTGGTTTCTAATAGGTGTCCGCAAGCTTCGTGGAAGATTACGCCGCCAAAGTGATTGGCCATAATGATGGGATAAGTACCTGAATCCACATAATCTGCGTAGAGCATTTTTCCAGCCGATTCTGCTATTTTTTCAGCGGCTTGTTGAGAATCCCAAGTTCGCAAAAAGTTGGCATCGCTAGTATTACCCGCGCGATCGCCAATTGAGGTACGATTAGCACCATCAGCACACAACAAGTTAAATCCGACTGATTGTGTGAGGCGAATATCACGGGCAAAAGTCCCGTCACTGGCAGCGATTAAAACTTCTTGCCAATCCCGAAAATAGGTAGCACGGCGCGATTGGACGTGGCTAGCTTTTTGCTTCAGGTGGGCAGTACCATCAAGAAGGATTTCTCCCATTTCTCGGATGGAGCTACACACTGGTAACCATGCATCTTTACCTCTTTTGCTGGCGTAATCTCTGAGTAATTCTAGGTTGATTTCTGGGATGAAAGCTTTAGCAGTGGGTAGTTGCAATCCCAAGATAGAAAGACCTTTTTCTAAGGCTGCTTTCAAACCGGAAAACGAAAGGTCATTGGTGCTAACGTAACAGTCAGCTTTACCACGAAATACTCTGACTCCCGCGCCTGTAGACAGACTGGGTGAAATACTCGTGATAGCGTCATCTTCTGCAAGAGAACTAATGTAGTTGCGACGCTCTAAAAATAATTCGATGAAGTCAGCACCAGCGGCGCGTCCTAGTCCCAGAAGGGTAGCCAGTGGGGCTTCCCAGGTTTCATCGAAACGCTCTGGTGTGGAGGAATATTGGAGAGTGGGAAGTTGATTCGAGAGAAGTAGCGTACTTGTAAGCATGGGGTAGCCTCGTCTGCTGGCGTAGTTCAGAGATTTGACTGAAAAATCCTGGTTTGTTCAGTCTAACAAATGAGTAAAAGCCACAGTTGCTAGAAAAACGTGTGGATTTCCCTCCCCTTTAACAACACCTTGGCAAATCCGCTCACAGACTATAAATTTGGAGCTATTTGACGAATAATTCAGAAGTCAGAATACAAAAGCGGAGCAAGGAAAGCTCCGCTTTTGTATAAATGTAGAAAAATACACCTGTCTATATGTATTTACTGGCACTCTTCTCAACCAAAGAATCTAGACTTTTCTTCTCAGGTTTATTTACGGTTTGCCATTTTTATTGGAATTCTGACTGTTTCTTGCTGTTTGAAAGTCTGACCTAAATTAGAAGTTGGCTCTGTTGATAGTAGATTCTTAAACAAGAGCTTTAGGGTTCGAGTAATAGTTTTCACAATTTTCATTTTGCTAGCACTCGGCTTTTGATCGTATCTCAAAACCATTGGAATTTCTACGATTTTTGGTTTGAGGGCTTTGGCTTTCAGCAGTAAATCTATCATGCAAGCAAATCCACTTTCAGTGAATAGATTGTCTCCATAATACATATCTAGTTTACTGAGGAAAGTGCGGTTATACAGTCTGTAACCACAAGTGTAGTCTTTTACGCCTGGTACACGGGCGGCAATTCTGAAAAGCCAGCTGGCTCCGTAACTCATCAGCTCTCTAAATTTTGATAAGCCTATGACTTTAGAACCTTTTCGATATCTAGATGCGATCGCAATATCATAGCTACCAGCTATCATAGTGTCATACATTTTTATTAGCAGTTCTGGTGGTTGAGTATTATCACAATCCATCGCCGCTAAAAAATCACCTTCTTTGGAAATTTCTAAGAAAGTCGTGAAACCTGTTTTAATTGCTTGACCTAAACCAGCATTTTTGGGATGTTGGACTAATTTCAGTAATATACCTAGTGATTGAGATTCATCTATTGCAGTCTGAGCAGTTTTATCGCTACTGCCATCATCAACAAGAATCAATTCTATCTCTATGTTAAAGATTTGCTGCAATGTTTGAAACTTTTTGAACAAGGGTCGAATTGATTCTTGCTCGTTATATGCGGGTAGAAGAACAAAAAGACTCATAAAGACCTCGTGTGATTTTTTAAAATAAAGTGGGATTACTCAAATTTCAAGAATTCAGTAATGCTGATTTTTTGAGAAATTCATCGACTTGTCGAACTACTGCGTTGTTGTTGACGCTATCGTTGACCAACTGTGAGGTATTGACGACGAAAAAATCATCGTTTTCAGTACTCACTTTTGGAACAAGGCTGGAATAATTTAAAACTTGTAGTGGCTGCACTTTAATCGCTCGATTAATATGTGCTGCTACAATGTCATCTGCTTTAAGTTCGGGAAACATTAAACGTATACCTTGAAAAAATATTGGGCGTAATTCGTCATCTGGTTGTTTTAACAACGGGTCAGTGGAAAGTATATATTTTGGTAGAAATGTAATGTGATACCCTGCTGTTTCTTGTAAAGAAACTAAGTTACTCATACCGATAACTCCGGTAAAAGGAATGTTCTTATCGGCAATATTTACTACGTAATAAGGAACTAGAGGCTTACGAGTAATCAGTACCATACAGATTACACCCAGGTATTCTACTGTTTTACCAGTGTCTGAAACTTTCACCAGATCCTTTGCAGCAACCTGTTGCAAAATATTAACTGGGCCAGTAAAGATAACTTTATCAAAATGCTCTTTTTTACCCTGAGATTCTACCCACATTCCACCACCTGGATGAGGTGCAATATATTCAACTGCAACACCTTTGTGGATATGACCTCCAGCCGCGTAAACTAATTTTTCTATATGATCAAAAACAGTTTTGTAACCGCCTGAGACATAACCAAGTTGTTCTTTATTTAATGAAGAATCGCGCGCTGAAAATAGTCGTTTTATATAAGCCCAAATAAAAACTGCTGATATTCGCTTATAGTTTTCTCCTAATTTGGATAAAAGCAAAGGTTTCCACAGCTTTTCGTATGTGTTTTTACCACCAAGTTTCAATAGCCAATCTTCAACTAAAATCTTCTCTAAGCGCCGCCAGTTATTAAGGCGTGAACCATATAGAAGAGTAAAAGCTAATCTGATTTTACCTATAAGCCCAAATAGAGGAAAACGTAGAAATTCTATACTGTTACTAATAGAATAAAACTTTTTATTGTCATAAAAGCCTGTTAAACTTCGATGCCAACGCAATTTATCTCCAAGACCAATATCTCTGAGAAAATTTATTAAGTGAGTATCAGAAGGTAGGATAACATGATAAAAGCGATCCCAGGTAAATAGTCCGTAATCATGATAGGTAGTAAGTCCACCAAGCTGCTTATTACTATCAAAGACAGTGACTTCATGTCCTTGATGTGAAAGACGTTGAGCTAATACTAGCCCAGTTATACCTCCGCCAACAATGCCTATGTTCATAAATTAGATTTAGATTTTGTGAATTTTTTTTAGAGGATTATTTCAGAAACTGTTAATATTAATAAATTAATAATTTGCCTATTAAGCTGTTAATGTCCAACTAGAATTACACCAGTTATAATAACGGAGATTCCTAACCACTGACTAAAAACAACTTCTTCTTTTAAAAGATAGTGAGAAGCAATTGGTACAAATGCATACATTAATCCTAAAACTGGAAACGCTTGACTTAAAGGAATTGTCCGCAATACATAAAGCCACAATATAGTCATAAATGTATAGCAGATAAACCAAATCAAAAAATAACGAGATAATAAGAGATTTTTGAGAGAACCGCTTTCTCCTTTATTAGAGTTAGAGATGTAAATTCCATACTTGAGTGAGAGTTGAGCTGTTGTTCCAAACAAAACAACAAGTATTAAATTTAGCCAAGTAAAAATGCTCATTTTGAAATTTTCAAGTAATAGTAATTATTTATCTAAATTTGAGATTTTTTATAGGGATAACTACTAAAAGAACACCCAAGAAGATAGTGACGACTCCTACTACTCTAGTTAGTGTAATCACCTCATTAAAAAAGTAGTATGAACCGAAAAGTATCCCGACATAATTTAAACTTGTCAGTGGATAAGCGATACTCAATTTTACAGATCGCAGAGCCAATATCCAATTTACTATTCCTAAACAATAAACAGTAATAGCTAATGATAGTTTTTGAATAAAATCCCAAGTAAATACTCCCTCACCTGTATAAAGCATGGCATTTTTCATGAGCAATTGTCCACAGATACTAAGTAAAATACTTACAAACAAAATAATATAAGGGATTATTTTAAAGTTTGGACTTTGTGACATAGATTTCATAATACTTTGCCTTAATCAAGATAGCAGGTATGAATCGGGCAGCAAAAAATCAGTTGTTTTGAACGTTTCATATCTCGGTAACACCTTCTCTAAAATTCCAACTCCAGTTCAGTAAATAGACAACACAATTAGGAAGGCTATGCTGAAGTAAGTGAATATCAAAACGATTCTCGAAGCTCATACCCTAGAGTTTAAAACTAAATACTATGTAATATTCCACGCTGCTCTATCATGGCAGCATCCGATATGATTCGGAGTAAAGCACGGTTAATTTTTTACTGGGTTATACTCTTAAGCAAACCAGTTTATTGCTTGGCAATTCGCACAATCAATTTAGAGTTTGCCCAACTGTGAATTACAGATATTTTCTGTACTACCCAGCTTTGCTCTAACGCTATTTTCAGCGCGATCGCGATAATCTAATAGTGGATGCAGACATAGGAAAACTTGAGAACTTTGTCACAAATTCTCTCTACATATACAAAGTTTGCAGTGTGTGTAGGTGTAGTCTGTCGTAGATATCGCTGATGCTGAACCCTAATTACACTCACATATTCAACAGATGCACCTAAATCAAAATGGATTGCTAGAATTTTTGATTAACCCATTAATTAACTTTCATCAGTTGTATACTGCTGTAGAAATCTTTTGAAGATACTATTGATCTTCTTAATATAAAACCTAGCTGCATTGAGAAATATTCTCTATTTGCTCCAGGAAAGTTGATTAATGTACTGACATATCATAAAATTTCTCCCGGCTCACAGACATGTCTGCAATCTTGGCTGGCAATTAAGCCGATTTATAAAAGTAAAGGTTTTTACTCAAATTGAGTATGTATACGTGCTCTTTTTGGGCATGGGAACACAAGAAGTAATACAAGTCTGACTGGTTGCGTAAATCATAGAGAGATAAATCAATCTACAGGAATACGCTTTACAGGGTTATGGGGAATTTTACTGAATGTCCAAATAGAGCCTATTGTACAAAACAAGTAATGCAAACTATCGTTGGCTAACCAACTTAAAGTTGATATTGCTTGCATTGAATTTGAGATATTTCTACACTACACTGCTTAGTATTAGTTTGCTTGGTTTTTCATCATAATTTTAAATAGGCTGTTTTTTCCAGAACTTATTGCTACATGTAATTACTTACTAGAATACCATGAGAAAGACATGTTGCAAATTTATCGTCGTACTTTATCAAAAATTTATCTACTGACAAATATACTTAAACAAAAACTTCATAAAACAAAAATCCTCTTCGATTATGAATTTTTGTTTTAAAAATTTGTACGTACATTGATGAAGCAATTTCTGGGTATTAAACTTGTAAAAGTAAGTAGAGTAATTTCATACGAAAAAAGAAAAATATATAAGTTTGATTTCTCGTTTTGTGGCAGAATTATTTACCACTATCTAAACCTCTCTCCGCTTCAGGGAGAGGTTTTAAAACCCAGTTTTAGTTTTTCTGTGGTTGTATGAAACTACCCTGTTAAACTTGTAGAAGTAAAGAATTAGGATCAGACTTGATAAATGCAAAGCTAAGAGTTGATTAAAGGAAAATTAAAACTTGAATAACACTACTTATACTAAGAATATAATACAAGGCTACACTAAATTACAGACATAATTTTAGATGATCGCAAGCTTAAATTGTGTTTTCTATCTATCCACAGAAATCTTTATCTAAATTCATATATGTCAGATACAGATGGTCGTCTGCAAATTTTCCCTGGCTGGGTAAAAGCTTCTCTATGTTTAGACTCATTTTCCTCACAAAAGTCTGTTAGTAATGATGAAAATAATCATTAACAATCCAAACTGAATCTGTCAAGGTGCTAATACTAGACTTAAAATCAGGCTAACCGCTGCTAATCGCTGTAAAATATGCAATTTTATTAGTACTCTTTTTGAACCAGTAGGCAGTAGCTAAAACAGTACTTAGTGGTATAAAGAAAAACAACGCTGAGTTTCCTTGGCTGGATAGAGGTTTCTCTAGGTTGTTTTCCTATTGCTTGGACTCATTATCCTGCAAAAGTTTATTGGTAATGACGAAGACGATGATTAATAATCCAAACTGAATCTGCCAAGGTGCTAATACTAAACTTAAGATAAAGCTAATCGCTGCAAATACACCTGCAAGATATGCAATTTCATCACTACTCTTTTTGAACAAGTAACCTGTAGCTAAAGCAGTACATAGTGGTATCAAGAAAAACAAAAGCATTTTACTAACCTCTGAACTAAAGGTTGTAGTGTTTTTAGAACAAATTTTTTGGAAGTGTGGTTAATCTTACATCCAATAAGGTTTTGGCTACAACAGTCTAGCGAAATAAATATTATAGAAAATCAAGATTACGCAAGGTTGTATTTTACGCCAATTGGAATAATTATTGCAATAGATGAAGCGCTAAAAAGCTTGACAACTCTTTGTTCTGTAGTGCATAGCAAGCTTTAAAAGTGGGTACGAGACGCTACGCAAAATAATTGCCTAGTGTTTAGGAACAGACAATTCCTGCGGGTGATACTACTTTTGCCGTTCTCCCCAATCAGTCAAACTGCCCTGTGCTAGACAAATTCTCATTCATCTACGCAGATTGAAAGGGTTATAAAAGTTGCGTAGGTGGGTTTTGTCTATTTCGCCAATTGCACTCTTGTGAACAATCATCTGGTAAATTAGCTTAAAACTTTGGACTTGCGCCAGGATAAGGATCTAGCATATTACCTTTAGAAGTAGCATTTTCATTTTAGACACCTAATGCTGAACATTCCTCAAATACTGGCAACTGAAATAAACCTCAAATCCCATCAGGTGCAAAACGCGCTGGAACTTTTGGCTGAGGGTGCAACAATTCCCTTTATTGCACGTTACCGCAAAGAGCGCACTGATGAAATGAATGAAGTGCAACTACGCGAACTGGCCGATCGATATACTTATTTAACAGAACTGGAAGAACGAAAATCGGTGATTTTAAGTGCGATCGCAGAACTTGGTAAACTCACAGATGAACTCAAAGCCAAAATCTCATCCTGCTTACAAAAAACCGAACTTGAGGATTTATATCTACCCTATCGCCCAAAACGACGCACCCGCGCCACTATCGCCAGAGAAAAAGGACTCGAACCATTAGCGAAATTTATCAAGTCGCTAAATGTCAAAAATGCTGCAACGGCTTCTCTGGAAGAAGAAGCGGCTAAGTATATTTCGGAAACGCAGGGAGTAAAAACAGCAGAAGAAGCGCTCAAAGGTGCTGCTGATATTTTAGCCGAAGAAGTAGCTGAAAAAGCTGAGTTACGTGCGTATATCCGCGACTATCTTTTAGAAGAAGGGGTATTTGTCTCCCGTATCAAAGATGATTATCCTGAAGGTACAACCAAATTTGAGATGTACCGTAACTATCAAATTAGGGTAAAAAATATTGCACCCCACAATATGCTGGCGTTGTGTCGGGGTGAAACTGAAAAAATATTAAGCTTTGAAATTGCTTTTGATGAGGATACGGTACTTTACTATCTGGAGTCGAAAGAAATTAAAACCAAAGTTCGGACAATTCGGGACTTTTATCAGGCGATGTTGAAGGACGCATTCAATCGTTTGATGAAAGTCTCTCTAATGGGAGAGGTAATTTCTGAGAAAAAAGTTTATGCAGACATAGAATCAATCAAGACATTTGAAACTAATCTGCGGGAGTTGCTGCTGTCTGCACCAGCAGGAATGAAACCAACCTTGGCGATAGACCCTGGATTTAGAACTGGGTGTAAAGTTGCTGTCCTTGACCAAACAGGGAAATTTATGGAATACCAAGCGGTTTTTCCTCACCAAGCGGCTGAACAACGCGCTAAAGCTGCACAAACTGTCAAAAATCTGATTGAAAAGTACAAAATTGAGTTAATCGCCATTGGTAACGGTACAGCGTCCCGTGAGACAGAGGAATTTGTCACGCAAGTATTGCAAACCATAGAACGCAAACCAGTTAAGGTGATGGTAAATGAATCTGGCGCATCTATATATTCTGCTAGTATTGTGGCGCTAGAAGAGTTTCCCGATTTAGATATTACCGTGCGCGGTGCCATTAGCATCGGCCGCCGTTTGCAAGATCCTCTGGCGGAACTTGTGAAAATCGATCCCAAATCCATTGGTGTGGGACAATATCAGCACGATGTCGATCAGAAGTTGCTGAAAAAGAAATTGGATGAGACTGTAGAAAGCTGCGTTAACTACGTCGGCGTAGACTTGAACATGGCCTCCAAAGAACTTTTGACTTCTGTCTCTGGGATTACAGCAACAGTTGCCAATAACATTGTCGCCTATCGTAACCAGAATGGAGCCTTTAAAAATCGCCGACAACTTTTGAAAGTTCCGAAGTTAGGGCCAAAAGCCTTTGAACAAGCGGCGGGTTTTCTGCGGATTCGCGGCGGTGATAACCCATTGGATAATACAGCAGTGCATCCAGAAAGTTATTCTGTAGTAGAAGCGATCGCATCCGATCTAAATGTGCCATTAAATCAGGTGACACAAATTGCCGAAAAACTTAAAAAGACCAACCTGAAGAAATATGTTACTGATAGCGTTGGCGAACCTACACTGCGCGACATTCTCAGCGAACTAGAAAAACCAGGTAGAGATCCTCGTGCTGAGTTTAAGTATGCCACCTTCAGAGAAGGAATTAAGGAAATTAGGGATTTAAATGTGGGAATGGAACTAGAGGGAATTGTAACGAACGTCGCTAACTTCGGTGCTTTTGTTGATATCGGCGTACATCAAGATGGCTTGGTGCATATATCCCAACTTGCTGATAGATTTGTAGACGATCCCAACAAAGTTGTCAAAGTTGGACAAGTAGTCAAAGTGCAGGTGCTAGAAATCAACGAGAAACTCAAGCGAATTAGTTTATCGATGAAAGCAGTTAAACAATAATTAGAAACAGCAGATGGCAGTTTATCAAGTTCGATTTATCAATCCTACACTTGGATTAGATCGCACCATTTCAGTACCAGACGAGCAATATATTCTGGATATGGCGGAAGAAGCTGGTATCCGCCTACCATCTGGGTGTAAACAAGGCGAATGTTCTGCGTGTATTGCTAAACTTATTAGTGGTGAAGTTGACCAAAGTGAGCAAAAATTTCTGCGTCCAAACGAAGTACAGGCTGGTTATGTTGTTACTTGTGTAACTTACCCTTTGTCTGATTGCACTTTAGAAACCCATCAAGAACAAATCTTGTATAAATCAGCCCTTTACTATCAGCCTGAGTCTGGAAAATCTGAGCGATCGCAACACTAATCAGTTAAGAAGATTTGTAGGTTGGGTTGTAGGTAGTGAAACCCGACAGAATCGTGAAAATGTTGGGTTTAGTTCCTCAACCCAATTTACCTCGGAGTGCTTTTTTAAGTAAAACCTACGCAGGATTGGAACCGCTATATTTTTTTCAATGATCGGCCTAACGGTAGAACCAAATTCTATCTTGCAAGAGAGGTTAACACCTAGCACATAGTTGAAGATGAGATAAGAAGTTACAAAAAATCTTTTAGTGATTAGGTAAGAAAAATGTTAACACCATTATTAACCGCCCTAGCTACAGCTTTGAGCCTGTTGATTGTTGATTTAGTTGTTCCAGGCGTTAATATTGCTAACTTTCCCGCAGCTATAATTGCTGCTTTAGTAATTGGTCTAATTAACGGTTCAGTTAAACCAGTTTTGTCTGCTCTTTCTCTACCACTTAACTTTCTATCATTTGGAGCATTTTCGCTCGTCGTTAACGGTTTGTGTTTCTGGTTAGCAGCAGCCCTAGTTCCTGGGTTCGCAGTTCGCGGAATTATTGGTTTCCTTCTTGGACCGGTGATTCTAACTTTTGCAAACACCTTCATTAACAACTACTTTGTTGAAAAAAATCTGTTAGCCGGCAGTGGCGATGTAAAAACCCAAGGTGAATTACCTTCTAGATAAGTATTATTAAGGAGTAGAAAGACCAATTTTTTTCACGTCTCTACTCCAAATAAAGTATCCGAAGGTGGATTTACTAATTCTGTATATTCACCAGAATGTAATTAAAGAAACTCACAAAAATACGGCAAAAACATGAAATTAGTTCGTTTTCTTCTAGGTTTGTTAGTGCCTCCTCTAGGCGTTTTCCTGACAGTTGGAATTGGCCCAACCTTGTTTATTAACATCTTGCTTACAGTTTTAGGTTGGCTACCCGGTAGCATTCATGCAATTTGGGTTATTGCCAAGCATAATGAACAACTGAATAGAGAAGGAAATATTTACTAATACGCAAGATGGATTTTAGGAAATCTTAAGTATGGTGCGTTACGGCTTTAGCTGTAACGCACCATTTTAGTTTCTATCAGAATTAGAAGTTATAGCGATTCAAAAAATGTTTGCGATAGATTACCCCACCCTAACCCTCCCCGTATGTATTGGGGAGGGAACTAGATTCTCTTGTTTCCCCCCAATGCATCGGGGGGATTAAGGCGCTATAACAATAGTCCTAGTCCTACGATTATGATAATTTAGATATTTTTCAGCTTATCAAGCGATGCCTTAGCCTTTAGCCAACGCACCCTACGAAAAGTGAGTATTTAATAATTCTACAAATACGTTAGTAGGGACACAGCATTGCCGTACCCCTACTAAAAATCTATTATGTATCAGGGTTTTGTGAGAAGCAGTCTAGCTTATTTATGAATAGTCTCCCGCTCTTTATTAGCAGGTTCCTTATCTTTGAATAAGTCAGCCGCCGTTAAGAGTAACTCTCTCAATGTTTGTTTGATTTGGCGCTCTTTTCTGGCTAGAGATGTACCAGCTTCACCCAGTTTATCTTCAAGCTGCGATCGCTTCTCTTCTACCTGCACAGCCATAGATTCTGCTTGGGGACGAGCCTTATCGTACCAGTGTTTAGCCTCGTTTAGATAATCCTGAACCTCCATATTACGTCCGCCATAGCGTGCAGCTAAGTTCGCTCGGACAATGGCTAGCTGCGCTTGCAGTTGCGCGTAACGTTTCTTTAACAATCCTGCCTCTTCACTATCTTTAAGGGCATTGATAGCAGAATCAATTGCAGTTTTGGTACTCGCAGGTTTTTCCTTACCCGTCTCTTCAATTTCTGCCAAAATTACATCAACCTCTCGTTGGAGTTGTTCTTCTTCACCATCTAGTTGAGCTTGTAGCCTTTTTATATCTGTTTGAGTTTGAGCAATACTTTCGTGTCTTTTGCTATTAATCCCTTCCAGCGCTCCTTCAATAGAAGCTGTCACTTCATCTTTGAGTTCAGTACCCTTTTCTTTAAGTTCGCTACCTTTTTCTTGGAAGTTTTCAATTACAGCAGAAACTGCATCTCTAACAAGGCTACGAACTTCACTAGAACCTTGTTTGAACTCAGAAGCTACTTGAGAAACTGCGGATTTTACTATTTCTCGAATCCGCTCAGTTCTTAATTGTCCAGTTTCTTTTGCTTGTTGTAAGTCTGCTTGAATTTGTTGCTTGATATTGTTAGGCATTTTCAACTCGTAGAATTTAACTAATTGGGATAATATTTTCTAGAAATGTTCCTACATCCACATTATGGCGTAGCCCGATCGGGCTTGGTACTTCCTTAAGATAGAAAATTGCAGTCTCAAAGAGGTGATGTGTAAGATGTTGCCCATTTGTGGGATGATGAATATTTAGTGGTAGTAATTGAGAGTGAAATATGTGGCGAGTAAATATTACTTGTTCGGGTGATGCCTGGAAAATCTATAGTGTTGATTTTAAAGCGATCGCAGAGAAATATCAAGGTGAATTAATTGGTTCCAAAAAAATGCCAGATGGTACGCGCATCATGTCTTATAAAATTGAAGATGTTAATGATGCAGAGTCTTTTCAAGAAGATTGTGCAAATTTTGCTGGATTTACAACTGACTTTGAATCCCTCTAGTATTGGTTCTGATACTTATGCCTACAATTAATATGTCTAAATTTGGAGAAGTTCATTGAAGAAACTACTTACATTAGTATTAGTAACGTTTTTCTTATTTATCAGTGCTTTTACTTTGCCCGTTAGTGCAGCAGACACAGTTAATGGTGAACAAATATTTAGTGTTCATTGTGCTGGTTGTCATATCAATGGTAGCAACATAATTAGGCGAGGTAAAAATCTCAAAAAGCAAGCCCTGAAAAAGTATGGTATGGATTCAATAGAGGCAGTTACATCTATAGTTACCAATGGTAAAAATAATATGTCAGCCTACAAAGAACGCCTCAGCGAACAGCAAATCCAAGACGTTGCTGCTTACGTTCTCGAACAAGCTGAAAAAGGCTGGCATTAAAAAGTTAGGAGTTGGGAGTTAGGAATTATCAGTTATGATTTATCTATTAGTAATTGTTAAGTCTTCCCATTCCTAACTTTTCACTCATAAATTGAAAATGAACTTACCCGCAGCTAGTCGTCTCCAATTTACTCCTGATTTGAACATCTGCCGTATATTAAATGGGATGTGGCAAGTCTCCGGCGCACACGGACAGATCAATCCTCAAGCCGCTATTGAGACTATGTTCAAATATGTAGATGCTGGCTTTACCACTTGGGATTTAGCAGATCATTATGGCCCTGCGGAAGATTTTATTGGTGAGTTTCGCTGTCAACTAATTGATACTCGTGGTAAAGATGCTTTATCTCAGGTGCAAGCCTTTACAAAGTGGGTACCTCGTCCTGGTAAAATGACGAAGAAACTCGTCGAGGAAAATATTGATATTTCCCTGAGAAGAATGAATGTGCAATCGTTAGATTTGATGCAATTTCATTGGTGGGAATATCAGGATAAAAATTATCTGGATGCCCTCAAATATATGGCAGAACTTCAGACTGAGGGTAAAATTAAGCATTTAGGTTTAACTAATTTTGACACGGAAAACTTAAAGATTATTACTGAAGCAGGCATCAAGATCGTTTCTAACCAAGTGCAATTTTCCCTGATTGATCGCCGTCCTGAAGTTAATATGGTGGAGTTTTGTCAGCAGCATGACATAAAACTTTTTACTTACGGTACATTGTGCGGCGGTTTGTTATCAGAAAACTATTTGGGTAAACCGGAACCAAGAGGATTTGATCTCTCTACTGCTAGTTTGAAAAAATATAAAAATATGATCGATGCTTGGGGTGGTTGGCAATTATTTCAAGAGTTCCTGGCTATCCTAAAGGAAATTGCTAATAAGCATCGGGTAAGTATTTCTAATGTGGCAGTGCGTTACATTTTAGATCAGCCAACTGTGGGCGGTGTGATAATTGGTGCAAGACTTGGTGTATCTGAACATATAGAAGATAACGCCAAAGTATTTAGTTTTAGTTTAGATGAAGACGATCGCGATCGCATCAATGCAGTATCTCGCCAATCACGCGATTTGTACCAGCTAATCGGCGATTGCGGCGACGAGTATCGGCGATAACCATTAAGGCGTTGGCTTTGTTGACGATTGAATTTACTGATAATACGGTGAAGGTTATTGTGCAATCTACCCTTGCAAACCATGCCGCTAAACTTTGCCTTCGCCCTCAGTCAACAGCAAACTTTTGAACTACGCTGTTGTCCAGCAACGGTTAAACGATCCAGAATATTTCCGCCCTCGACTCAATCAACGCCTAGAGGAGATTGTCGGCGATGGGTGGTTGTTTGACCGTAGTCAATTTGAGGTGGAGGGATAAGGGGAAATGCGGAGATAGAAAAGAAAAGACTGTTTGAGAAATCAGGTAAATTAGGGCAGTGGGCGCTGACGTAACTGTGTACGCTCTACAACAGTAAAACTGCCTTCTAAAGATATACCTTCAATACTTAGCAGGCGCAGCAAATCTTCCGCTGGCTCCTGTGGTGTAGCAGGAAAATAACGAAAATAAACAACACCTATTGGTGATGGCATCCGCAGGCGATAAATTAACTCACCATAGTCTCGATCAAATGTCAGAATGATTCGCTCCTCATGAACTGCGCGTGTCAGAACTTCAGAATCTTCTGCACCTGCTGCATCTTCGCTTCCATAGGCTACATCGCAACCCGCAGAGCGCAAATATCTAACACTCATCAGAGGAAAATTTTCATTTGCTAGAAACCGCATCATCCCGCCTCAGACAAAAGCGGGAGAGTATATAAAGATTCTTCACGCATACACTCTGCTGTAAAAGCAAATACTGCCCTTAATGCTTCTGAGGTAAGAGTGGGATAATTTTCTAACACTTGTTGTTCTGTCCATCCCGTCGCAAACAAACCCAATAAGAACTCTACAGATAAACGAGTTCCTTTCACAGTCGGCTTACCCAGCAGAATTTTAGGGTCTGAATGAATGTACTGTCGCCAGTCCATAGTTTTTACTCCGACTAAGCTACAGCTATTGTTGCACAGTATGATTTTTGTTGACTTGCCCAGAGCGGAGATGCGATGGCGCAGAGCGCCCGCCTTCGGCGATCGCGTTAATCTTAAATTAATCGCTCACAATGTAACCAGCTTATGCAATCCTTTAATATTACTCTGCCAGATGCGATCGCTTAGGCAACTATGATTATTGTTCGATTGCTGAGTGGGGAAATGCGATCGCCTTACTCTTAAATTAATTGGCGACAATATAACCGGCTTATGCAATCCCTGAATATTACACTGCCAGATGCAATATGGAATCTCAACTAATACAGAGTTCTCCCGACATCCTTTCTGGTACACCCGTTTTCTATGGAACTCGCGTACCAGTACAAACATTGATTGATTATCTCGAAGCAGGCGATCGCCTTGATGATTTTCTAGAAGATTTTCCCACGGTGAGCCGCGCACAGGCAACTGCGTTTCTCAAGCTAGCCCTGAAAAAAGTATTATCTTTTTATGAAAGTGCTGCTTGATGAATGCCTGCCTAAGAAATTAAAGGGAGAAATCACAGGTCATGAGGTTGTGACTGTACCAGAGCAAGGATGGGCAAGTAAAAAGAATGGTGAGCTACTGGGACTAGCGAAGACAGAGTTTGATGTATTCATCACCATTGATCAAAACTTAACAGCTCAACAAAATTTGAATAATATCAACTTAGCTATAATCGTTCTTGCATCTCCCAGCAATCGTTTAGAAGTTCTAAAACCTCTGATGCCTAAAGTTCAAGAAGCTTTAGCAACGATTCAAGCAGGTGATGTGGTTACTATCACACTGCCAGATGCGATCGCTTAGGCAACTATGATTATTGTTGGATTGCTGAGTGGGGAAATGCGAGCGCGTTAATCTTAAATTAATTGGTGACAATACCTACGTTCACGAATATCAAAGGCTCATTAATGAAGCTC